>JBKJZM010000063.1:0-8378 GCA_046715295.1 Gemmatimonadales bacterium
AGCAGCGGGAAACCGGCCACGAGGACGCCGTCGACGGCCAACTGCCCGGCGGACCCAGGCACCGGAATGAAGGTGATGGTTGTGGCCGTCACCGCCGATGTAAACGCGGGAGCCCCTAAGATCGTTACCGTTGCCGCCGGATCGAAAGTGAAGGTCGGGGTGGTCAGGGTCAGGGTGACCGCCTCGCCACCGGCAGGGGTAGCTGAGCTCGGCGTACCGGCAAAGCCAACCACGGCCGGCGTCGTCACTTTGCCGGTGGTTGACAATAGCTGCGGGAATTGCGGCAGCACGGCAGGAACGACTCCATTAATGGTCACGACCGAGTCCGAATTGGGCGCCGGGACGAAGCTGATCGACCCGCTGTCCGCCGCCACGACCACGTCCCGGGGAGCGACCGCGCCCTCCAGGACGAAGCCACCCTCTGCCGCCACGAGCTCGGGAATGACTTTGATCCCGGCAGGCAGGGTGAGGGTGACCGTCTCGCCCAGCGCGGGGGTTTGGTTGGAGAACGTCGCCTCCACCACAGTCAGCGTTGGGCTGGTGACAGTTTCGCTCGAGGTAATGGTGAAAATCAGGGTTTCGTCGAAGGCAACGGTCGTGTTAGTGATCGTCACCACGCCGGCTGTGTTCGGGCCCGGCACCACCACGAGCTGAGTACGATCGGGAGACAGGCCCACGATATCGCCCGGAGGCCCGGCTGCGAAGGTCACCTCCGACTCGGCGGTGAACAGCACCCCGGCCGGGGCCGTGAGCGTGATGGTGTCGCCCCACGCCGGAGTCAGATTCGAGATGCCAATGGGCAACGTGGCCGGCGTGACTCGTACCGGAACCACCCGGGACTGGCCGCCGGCACTTATGGTAAACGAGCTATTGGCAACGGCGGTACCGGTCACATTGAACCGCACCTGGTTGGGGATGACCACCCCGGCGGTGGTGTGCTGGAACGCGGTATCCTGCGTCACCGTGAGACCGCTGCCAACCGCACTGATCTCGAAGTCACCCGCGATCTGGCTCCCCTGGTCGTCCTGCAGCGAAGCGACCACCTGCTTGGTCTCGCCCACGTCGACGAACAGGACAGTCGGAGAAGCGACGATCCCTGAGGGCTCCCGGAAGCTGTCAGTAGGATCACCCGAGCAGGAAAGGAATCCGACTGCGACCGCGAGTACGACCGAACCACGCAACAAACGCTTCATAGTGGACACCTCAGTGCGGAGGTCTGTTAAGGATGCGTTCAGTGTCATAGACTCAAAACCGCTCTCGGGAGCCGGTATCGTCCCGCTTGACTAGGTTGAACAGGTCGACGCCGAGGAACTCACCGGCATCAGCAACGGCGCGGCGGCCGATCACGTCGCCCCACGCCGGAATTCCCGGCTCGCGGAGGTCGTTCGAAAAGATCAGCTGATACGCTCCAAAACCGGTCCGGTCGGCAAAGATGTAGTAGGATCCCTTGCCCGTCGTGTAACGCCACACCTCGTACGGTGGCGCCCGGCCTTCGTTCTGCCGCCGGAACACCTCGTCCGGCGCCCCACTCCTGGCGAAGATGCGGCCCCGATCGGAACGCCACCCAGCCACCGCCTTGCGTCCCCCCTCCTTGTACTCCCGGTTGGCATAGGCGATGGCCTCGTAGAACCCCTCCCGCCGCTCGTTCCTTGCCGTACCGGGGGAGGGATCCCGCTTCTGCCAGAAGGTGGTGAGGAACCGCCGCTTGGCCTCCTGGCTCAACTGGGGCTGCCAGGGAGAGAGCTCGCCCGACTCGGCGATATAGAGCAATGGGGCCTTAGCGGCGTCGAGCTCCTCGCCCGACATGGCCGCGAAGTACCCTGGATCGGTCAACCGGTCGGCCTGCCGCGACGCCGTATCGCGCGCCAGCGTTTGGCGAAGGCCCGCCATCGAGATCGCTGCCGAGCGCTGGATGCCCCGGCCCCCGAGCTTCAGGTCGGCATCCATGGTGTAGGCGCCCTCCGGCAGGCCGGTCAAATCCAGCTGGCCCTTGAGCATGCTCCCTCCCACAGCCACGGTCACCGGCACCTCTGGAGTCTTGATGCTGGTCTTGCCGGAGGAGTCTCGAATGGCCACGCTCATTGTGCCACGCACGCCCGAATCCGAGTAAGCCTCCAGCAAGTAATAGACATTGGCCCGGAGAGGAGTCAGCACCACCCGGGCGGCCGCCGTAACCAGGTTGTTGCCGGTTCGGAACTCACCCGGCCGCGGCACCGTGTCGTCCGCCGTGGCCAAACGCATCTCCGGAGCTACCAGGAGGTCTGAGGCGCCATCATCCTGGGAGAGGGCGTGAACATCGATCCCGCCACTGGCCTTGCGACCCGAGACCGAATCTTCGACCTCGACTTTGAGCCGGTATTTACCCGGCGCCACCACGAAGTCCACGATCTCGACCGTGTAGGCGTCACTGCCACCCTGCGCCCGGGCACGGTTCCGCCACCCCTGCTCATAGAGCGTGAGTCCAGTGGAGTCCACTACCTGGACGGAGACCGAGTAGTTCAGCTGCCCCACAGACCCGCTGGCGGCCTGAATCATGGAGAAGGGGATTTGCACCAGCCCCTTCACCCTGGTCCGGTTCATATCCGGCCGATAGAAACGAACCGCGCGCAGCACCAGCCCAGAATCGTTCTGCGGAGCCGTGGCCTGGATGGGTGCGGTCACGGCTGCCGCGGCAAGACAGACAGTTGCATAGCTATGCATGAACACCTTTGCCGGGGGCGGCGCGATCCTCCGCCCGCCCCCGCATTCCAGACTTTTACCAGCCTAGACTGACGCTGAAGAAATTGGTCGATCCGAGAACGCCGAGATACTTCCAGGCATAATCGAAGCCGACGTTGAAGTTGCCGGTTCCATAGTTCAGGCCGCCGCCAAGCGCGAGTCCCTGCAAATTCTCCTCGTCGCTCAAGGCGGTGGTGGCCGGATCGACCGGATCGAGATTGTTGGCCGCCGCGTAACTGTAGCTGCCGCGGAGCGCGAACCCGAAGGGCGATCCACCCAACCGCTGGGACATCCACTCGCCACCGGCGGAGAAGCCGGCCGCGTTGTTGTTGGGCTGGTTGAAATCCGAGAGCAGCGTCAGGCGATTGTTGTCCCCGGCAATCAGGTCATAGGCCAGACCCACCCGGAAGATGGCGGGCAGCGGGAAATCCTTGGTCCTGAACTGGCCCGGCTGTGGGTTCGACGCAACCGGAGCCTCGCCGGGGATGGAGTCCCGTGGCGCATCGGTTTCGAGCGCGCTGCCGCTGTACGACAGGTTGGTTCCGAGGTTGGACACCACGAAGGAGAACCGGATCGGGTGGCCGCTGAGCTGGGCGTGGAAACTGGTGCCGAAGTCCACAGCGAAGGCCTGACCCGCCGCCTCGCCCAGGTTATCGAACACTCCTTTGGCCGTGATACCGGCCGAGAAGCGGTCGGAGAAGTTTTGCGCGAAGGTGAGGCCGGCCACCGTTTGGCTCACCGAGTAGACCGAGCCGGTTCCGTCCGGCTGCTCGGCGGTGTACACCGGCTGATCCTTGAAGCCGAAGGTACCGACCTGAATCCCGACAGACCGGGAGCCTCCGGAGAACGGAAAGGCGATGCCGCCCCAGCTGTACCGGGTATCGGCCACGTAGTCGTAGGTGCCGACCATCGCGCCGGCCCGCGGCATCAGGGCGATGCCGGCCGGGTTGTAGTAGAGCGCACTGACGTCGGTCGCGATGGCGGCGAATGCGGTGCCGAGCGCGGTGCCCCGGGCGCCTGCCCCGAAAAGCAGGAACTCGGCCGCCGTCGCGCCGTAGGGCGTGTTGTCCTGGTTGATCTGGTCATCGGTCTGCGCCACAGACAGGGCGGGGATACCGCCCAGCAGCGCCGCCACGAGGGCCAGGTTCCGTGCAGAGAAATGACTCATAGCTTCCCATCTCCTGGATGCGGAGGGGCAGGCAGGGTGCCTGCCCCGTCCCGTGGGGTGCTACTGGGCGAAATTGACCACCGTGAACCGGCCGACCCGACGGGCCCCACCGGACTCGATGTGATAGAAATACACGCCGCTCGCCACAACCTGATTGTTGCGGTTGCGGACGTCCCAGTCTTCACTCCCGCCGAAGGTGGCGGAGTTGTGCTCGATCAGGGAGACCAGCACCCCGCTCGAGGAATAGATCCGGACGATGGCCTGCGCCGGCAGGTTCACGAATTTGAGGACCTTGGCATCTGTGGTCTGCTCGAAGGCGCTGGTCACGTAGTACGGATCTGGCACCGTGTGCACCCGCTCGAGGTCGCCCTCGGTGGCGGCGCGCACGGCGGTGGCGCTCGTGGTCACGAACCGGAGCTGCAGGCCAGCGATCGCCGGGTTGCCGGCGCGCTGGGTGAAGGCATAGCCCTCGGGATTGGTGGATTCAGGATCGGTTGTAGCGGTGATGGGACCCGAGACGGCGCGTAGCACCCACCTCGTCCCGTCGGCCGGCAGAGTCCCGCCGGTGAGCTGGAAGATGTGAAAGTGACCCGCCAGGTAGAGCCCGAAGCCCTGGCCGGAGGCGGCGAAGTCGCCTGGGGCGACACCGCCCACCGTGGTGGAAACCGGGGCAACCGCTGCCGTACCGGTCAGGTTGGTGCCGGCCCCGGCCGCGGGGACTACCAGCCCGTCGGCGGCGCCGCAGAAGCCGAGATGGGTTGCCACCTGAGCCATCTCCTCCACGGCCACCATGTCGGTCCAATCGATCATGCCGTTGCCGTTGCCATCCGGCACGAAGCCGTAACTCGACTGCGGTGTGGCAGCGAACGGTACCGCCACGTTGTTGCTCAGGTCGCGCACGCTGGTGAGCGTGCCGCCCGGGCCCCAGACGACTTCGATGTCGGCCTGCCGTCCGAAGGTGGTTGTACCATAGGCGTACATCTGCTGGCATACGCTCACCGGGTCGGATTCGGAAGCGCCGGTCCCTGGTGTCAAGTCGGTATGGGACACCACCGAGTAAATCGTGTCCACGCCCGTCAAATGACCGACCCGGATCGAGTAGGACGGATCATCGAGCGTTTCGTTGGCGCCCTCATACCAGCGCGACCCACCCGGCGAGAGGCCGAGGAGGACGCGGCGATTGTAGAACTGCTCGCCCGCCGAGAGCTCCCCGTGCCGCGGTATGCTGACGGTAATCCCTGCGGCGGGCGGAGCGGTTCCGGCCGGTAGCCCAAACTGCGAGGCCGTCGCCGGGTCGAGTGGGACCGGACCCGGGGTGATGGCGTTCACCCTGACGATCGGGTCGCCAAAGGTCGCTCCCAGAATCGGTACCCGCGCCACCGTCCGCGTCTGCACGCTGCCGGTGGGACCCGCATAGGTGACGAAGTACTCCTGACAGAGACCCTGGCCATTGTCCGTGCCGAGGCAGCCGAAGGCCGGAATGCCATCGTCGGGATACGACTCGTTATTAGCCCGAATCTTGACCGAGTCGATTCTTGCCGTGATGCCGGTGCCACCCAGCGACGTGGCGAGGGCGAGCACGCTCTGCTCGATCTCCCCCGTCACCTGCAGGTTCGAGGGGGGAAGCCCGTTGAAGCGCCCGGTCGAGGCATCGATGGCGAAGCCCGCGGTTCCGGTGGGGATCGGGTTGCCATCATCACCCAGGATGCTGAACTGCGCCGCTGCCGCGAAATCGACGTTGGACGCGCTGGCATTCGGGAGAATTGACTTGGTGGTCCGCGGCGACTCCAGGCTCGACGGGCCCGACTGGAGCGAGTTGATGTCGAACGCGGTGACCGCGTAGAAGTAACGCAGGTTGTTCTTGGCCGTCTGGTCTACGTAGACGAAGGGTACCCCATTGTCCCGCAGTTCGCATTCGCCGGAGTTGCCGAAGTCGAGACAGCCACCGGCGGCGCCGGTGATGGCCGTGTCGGCCTTGAGCAGGATGGCATCTCCCGTCGCCAGCGCCGCGCGATTGGGAGTGGACACCTGCACGATCGGTCCGACGAGAGGAACCTCCACAAAGACGGTCGGCGCCACACCCGGCACCCGCACTTCAAAGGCGGCCGCACAGTCGGTCAGGATTTGGGGGGTGAGCTCCGGAGCACATCCGGCGGTCGGGTTGACCTGCCCCCCGAAATCCTGGATGATCGTGCCGGCATAGTCGAACTGCGCCAGCAGCTGCAGCGATTGGGGCGAGTCCACCCGGCCCCGATACACCCGGTAGCCTTCGACGTCATTCAGCCGGTAGTTCGGATCGAACAGCGGATTGATGCCGCCTTCGGCCGTGGTCGGCTGGCTGGAGACCGCGAAGAACGGATCGCCCGACGCCTCACTGGCCGACGGTTGCCAGAGCACCGTGACCTGGTTGTCCCCGGGGAGCAGGAAGAAGTTGGGAACCTCGGGCGCGAAGGGCAGCAGGAACTGGTTGCGGAAGACTTCCTGCGCCACCAAGGCCTTTCCCAGCAGCGACCCGGGCAGGGTGGTGATCGAGTCCTGGACCACGGTGCCTTCGGGCGTGGCTCCGCGGAAGTCGACGAACCCCGACACCGAGTCGACAAGGTTGGCACCTTCGTTCGTCAGGCGGACGGGATCGCTGAGTCGGGTGGCATCGCCCGGGGTGACCGTGCAGGTGCCTTGTCCGACGCAGGGGCCGACGATACGCGGGGCGGCGAAGATATAGGCCACTACGATGGAGCCGAACGCACCGGGAGCCAGTACCAGGGGACCGGAGGCCTGGAAGAAGCGCATGTCGTCTGGCTGGCCGTTGTTGATGTAGCAGATCTTGCTGACCTGCGGGTTACCGGTGTTGCAGGCCGCGTCGCCGGCGGCGACGCTGATATTGTTGGAGAGATAGCGGTACAGCTGGGTCACGTTCTGGGCGTCGTCGAAGGCGCCCTGGTTGATCGTGTTGCTGAACAGGGTGAGTCCTACCTCTTGACCCGTGATCGGGTCCACCGGGCTGCTCAGATACTTGACCCCCACGAAGCCGGCTCCCGGAAAGAACGGTGGGGAGAAGATGCTGGGGTCGAATGTCCAACCGGGTATTCCGCTGAACGTATTCTCGTAGGTGTAGCCCAGTGAGAACGGGACGTTGACCGAGGCGTAGTTAGTACCTGCGTCGGCCACATCCATATCCGCGCCGAAGGCGGCAAACAGGTTGGTCAGTGTATACCCATCGTCCGGAATGTCGATGCTGAATCGGTTTTCGTTGAGCGCCTGGAAGCGGACGCCGGCCTCCTCCAGAACCTGACGCATGCCATCCCGCACGCCGGCGTAGGCGCCCGGATTCCGGGAGGTGACGTTGTAAAAGGTGTAGATGAAATAGAGGATGTCCTCGTTACCGGACGGGAAGTTGTAGCCCAGGCCGCGTTGTTCGACCAGGATCCCGAGCGGGTGCTCGCGGCCGGCCGCAAAGGCGGGGTTACCTTCCCAGGAGACGAACCAGACGTCACCCTGCGACGCCGAGACCCGGCCCCGGAGCAGCGGATTGAACAGGTTCTCGCTCGCATCCCCCTGCGGAACCAGGCCGGCCTGGGGCCAGTTGGCCACGTCGTCCGGGTTGCTGGAGTTGAAGATGGGCCGGATTTCCTCGCCATGGTCGTCGCCGCGAGGACTGAAGAGCTGGGCGCCGGTGGTGTCGCCCGCCCACTCGGGGTTCGCATCAGGGCCGATGATGCCGGCGATCTGGATGCCGGAGTTGAACACGTACTGGTCGGCTGTGCCCTTGGGCCAGAAGCCCCCGCCGATGGTGGACGAGTTGGTGGAATCCACGCAGATATTTCCGATGCTGCTGAGCCCGCAATAGATCCGGTTGATCACCAGAGCCCCGAGGGGTCGGGCAAAGAGTCGGAATCCCTTGTTCGGGTTCCCCGGCCTCGGCTTGGCTTCCGCGGCGCCGGCTACGATGGCGCTCAGGGCCAATGCGCAGAAGCCTACCCACAGCGCGTTTCTCATACGCAAGAAGGAGTGCATTGCGTCCTCTCTCAGGAAGAAAACGAGGGTACGCCGACCGGACCCTGCAACAAATCCGGACACCGGCCGGCGTCCCATGCGGCAAAAACTGATTAGAAGTTCACCTCGAGACCGACCCGCATACGGCGGGGGTCCCCGGTGAAGTTGTGAATCCCACGAATCGTGTTGTACAAGGCGTCCGACGCACGGCGCTGCTCGGTGGGGTCGTATTTGTGGTCGCCGTTTCCGAAGCGCTCCTCCGCCCGGATTAACGCCACGCAGTTGGGAGCCGCCCACTTGCCGTCCGTCGTGGTCCAGGTGGAGCAGCCCTGCCGGGGATCGGTAATGCCGCCGAAGGTGAGGTCGACAGTACCGTCTTCGGCCACAGGCACGCCCGCGTGGATGGCCTCGTCCCGGACCTCCACCGCGTTGGCCGCGAACTCGTTCTCCTGTTCGTCGAGGTTCGTCACGTCGTTGGTCTGGGTGAAGACCTGGATGA
>JBKJZM010000064.1:0-4813 GCA_046715295.1 Gemmatimonadales bacterium
ACGGCTTCCTTGGTCTTGTCGGTCTGCACCGGTGCATACGCCACGAACGGACGCTGCCCGCGCGCGTCCCGGAAGAAAGTAAAGGCACCGTACGACCAATGCTTGTCCTCCCGGAGGTTCATGTTGACCCGGGAGCTGAAGTCTCCGCCGAGCACGCTATTCAGTGTCTCGATTGTGACCTCCTTCGGATTGGCTTTGGGAGGCGCGACGTGACCGGCGATAATGACCGACTGCAACGATCCGGGCCGATCGATCAGGTACACCACCGGCCGTGGCTGCGGGCTCACGGTGGCAATGTTCTTGGTGGGGACATCACCCCGCTTCCAGGATGCGAACAACCGCTCGAGCTTGGGCCTGATCTGCGTCATCGTGGTGGCACCGACGACGACGAGGGTGGCATGGTTGGGCTTGAACCAGGTCTGATGAAATCGGACCAGGTCGTCACGCTTGATCTTCGCCGTGGATTCCTCGGTTCCCGAGCCGGTCCACGGGTTCGAGTACGCATGGTTTGGCCCGTAGAGCAGTCCGGGGAACACCCGGAGTGCCAAGCCGACGGGATCGGCCTTCTCCTGCTGAATCTGAGCCAGCCGCTGCTTCTTGAGCCGGTCAAAATCGGTGCGTGGGAAGGTCGGGTTGAGAATCACGTCTCCATAAACGGCGAGAGAGGCGTCGAGGTTCTCATTGAGCGCTTCGAGCGACACGCTGGATACGTCCAGCTTCGAGCCGGAGCCTAAATTGGCGCCCAGCTGCGCCAGCTGATCGCTGATCTGAAGCGAAGTGCGACGTGCCGTGCCCTCGTCGAGCATGGCCATGGCCAGGCTTGCGGTTCCCGGGATGCCGGATTGATCGGCTGCAAACCCCGCATCCAGCAGCAGGTCGAAGCGCACCTGGGGGATGGCGTCCCGCCGCGCCAGCACGATCTTCAGGCCGTTCGACAAGGTGGCCCGCTCGAGCTCGGGGAATTCTGCGGCCGGCGGAGTGCCGGTCTCAGGCACCCCGGATCGGTCCGCTCCGGCCTTCGCGACCTGAAATTCGGGATAGGGGTGCACCTCGAGGTTGTAGACGCCATCGCTCAGCCAGCGCCTTGCCGAGCTCAGGAGCTGGGCCGGGGAGGCCCGCTCCATTCGCCCCAGCCGGACCTTGTAGAAGTCGGGCTTGCCGGCGAAGACTTCTCCCTGCGCGAGCACATCGGACTTGCCGCCGAAGCCACCGATCCTCTCCACCCCCCGGATGAACGCCGCCCGGTACTGAGTCTTGACCCTGCGTAGCTCTACCGGGGTCGGCCCCCCGGCCAGAAAACGGGCCAGCTCTTCGTCCACCGCCTTCTCCACTCGGCCGAGATCGGTGCCGGGGCGGGCGGTTGCCTCGACCGAGAACAGGCCGCCGATCTCCCGCAGATCCAGTGTCGCCCTGACATCGGTGGCGATCTGCTCGTCATAGACCAGACGCTTGTAGAGCCGGGACGACTTGCCGCTGCTCAGGACGTCGCTGACCAGGCTGAGATAATCGGCATCTGCGGTGCCCCAGCCGGGGATATTCCAGACCTTATAGATCCGCGCCTGCGGAACCCGGTCCTGCATAACCCCGCGCTGGCTGTCGGTGCGTTTGGCCACCCACGCCTGCTGCCGCGCAACCGGCGGTCCAGCGGGGATGTCGCCAAAGAATTTCTCCACCTTTTGCCTGGCGGTCTGCGCGTCGATGTCACCGGCCACGACGACGACGGCGTTGGCGGCACCGTAGTAGGTCCGGAACCACTCCTTCACGTCGTCGAGCTTGGCGGCGTCCAGGTCCTCCATCGAGCCGATCGTGGTCCAGGAATAGGGGTGGTTGGCGGGGTATAGCCTGGACGGCAGAAAATCCCACACTTTCCCGTACGGCTCGTTCTCTCCCTGCCGCTTCTCGTTCTGTACCACGCCGCGCTGCTCATCCAGCTTCGGCTGGCTGATGGCGCCGGTGAGGTGACCCATGCGGTCCGATTCCATCCACAGGGCGAGATCCACCGCGTTGGTCGGCACATTCTGGAAGTAGTTGGTGCGGTCCTCATTGGTGGTGCCGTTCATGTCGGTGGCACCTGCCTGTTCCAGTGGGCCGAAGAAGTCCTTGTCGTAGTTCTCGGTACCGTTGAACATCAAATGCTCAAACAAATGGGCAAAGCCGGTGCGACCGGGCCTCTCGTTCTTGGAGCCCACGTGATACCAGACGTTCACGGCCACGATCGGGGCCTTGTGATCCTCGTGGACGATGAGTGTCAGCCCGTTCGGGAGCACGTACCGCTGGTAGGGAATCTCGAGCCGGACCGGGACCGGCAGGGCGGAAGCCTGCGCGTGAAGCGAGGCGACGGAGCCTACCGCCGCGAAGATGGCGAGGGATAGGACGAGTCTGGACCGCACAACAACCTCAAATGAGAAGGGGGACGTCACGGGCGTCAAAAGTTGCAGGCACAGGTCAACTCACCGGCACGGCAGCGGAGGGCGGAGGCTCGTTGAAGTCCAGCCAATAGCGCCCCACCATCTGGATGGCGCGGCAGAACTCATCGTACCGCACCGGCTTCTGAATGCAGCTGTTGGCTCCGAGCTGATAACACTGAGCCAGCTGACGCGGGTCGATCGAGGAGGTGAGCATGACAACGGGGGTCATTCGGGTGCGAGGGTTTCCTCGTACTCCGCGCACCACCTCGATGCCGTCGAGCTTGGGCAGCTTCAGGTCGAGCAGCACCAGACGAGGGAGCGGGGCGCCGAGGCGTTGCCGGAACGAGCCGCGTCCCAGCAGAAAGTCCAGCGCCTCCTCACCGTCGCGAGCGACCTCGATGTGGCTGGAGGGATCCAGCTCCTGCAGCGGCCGCAGGGTGAGCTCGACCTCCAGCAGGCTGTCCTGGACCAGCAGGATGTCGGTGGGGGGCGGTGGGGCAGCGGTGCGGTAGGGCAGCTCCCCGGTGGCTGAACCCGAGGTCACGTCTGTGATCCCGCGTCGTTGGCGCCCGCCTTTGTCCCGCTGCCTCGCGGCCCGAGCGTCAAGAAAAACGTCGCTCCCGCGTCCGGCTCCGACTCCGCCCACACCCGTCCCCCGTGCTTGTGCGCGATGCGCTGGACGATGGCCAGGCCCGCCCCATTTCCCTCGAACTCATCCGGGCGGTGCAGTCGCTGGAACATGCCGAAGAGCTTGCTTGCGTAGGTCATCTTGAAGCCCACGCCGTTATCCTCGACGCCGATCCCTACCTGTCGGTCGGCCTCGACCGGATGGACCCGAATGGTCGCCCGCTCGCGTGGCCGGGTGAACTTGACAGCGTTGGCGAGCAGGTGGGTAATCGCGATCTTGGCGAGACCCGGATCGCATTCCACGGTGGGCAGCTCCTCGACCTTCCACTCGATGACCCGTCCGTCGATGGACGGACGCAGCTGATCCAGGACGTCCTCGACCAGTGTCGTCAACGCGACTTCTCGGCGGAGTAGATCCTGGCGTCCAATTCGGGAGAGGCCCACCAGGTCGTCTATCAGCGTTGCCATCCGGTCGGCGGCCTCGTGGATGCGCTCGGCGTAGTGCAGGGCACCCGGGTCGAGATCCCTCCCGTGATCGTCGAGCAGCAAACGAGAGAAGCCGATCAGGTGCCGAAGCGGCGCGCGCAAGTCGTGGGACACCGAATAGAGCACCGTCTCGACCTCGGCGGTTGCTGCCCGGAGGGCGACCCTCTGGTCCGCCAGCCGCCGCTCCAGCTCGCCGGTCTGTTGGGCGAGCTCCTGCCGGAGTCGGGCGTGCTGAATGGCGATGGCCAGGGGAGTTGCCACCTCGAGCGCGATGTCCCGGTGCTCGACATCGAACGCCGCGGGAGCGGATGCAGCGAGGTTTATCTCCCCGATCACCTCGCCTTCCACCATGAGCGGCGAGGATAGAACGGATCTCAGTCCCTCGGCCAGCAGCTGGCGCAGCATGGGAGGCAGGTCTTCCACCGTCGCCAGGTCCTCGATGTAGCGGACCGCGCCACGCTGGAGGGCCTCGGCGGGCGAGAACTCTCCCAGAGGCAAAGGCGCCGCAGCCAGCTGGACTCCCCCCGAATAGCCGGCAATCAATTCGGCCTCGCCGCGATCGAAATCGAAGAGGATAACCGTGCAGCGCTGGCAGGGGATTATCCGGCGCATCCGGCCCAGGGCCGCGCGGCCAACATCGGCGGGCGACTGGGCCGCGAGGATTGCCTGATCCATGTCGTGCAGCATGGCGAGCCGGTCGGCCGAGCGACGGAGCTGCTCTTCGGTGCGTTTTCGCTCGGTGATGTCGGTGACCATGCCGACGGAGCCCACCAGGGCGCCATCCTTTCCCTGGATCGGGCTCGACGAGACCAGTCCCCAGACCTGGCTGCCGTCCCGCCGCCGGAAGCGCAGGTCCTGGCTCTGTCCTGACGGCGACAGCCGGCGGCCCAGCGTACGCTGGGCGCCCGCACGGGACTCGGGCTCGATGAAGTCCAGGACCGGCCGCCCGAGAAGGGTGCCGTTGACGTAACCCAGCAGGTCGGCGAAGCGCTGATTGACGTAGGTGATCATGCCGCGATCGTCGGCCACCCAGATGCCTTCCTGGGCCACATCCACCAGCTGCTTGAACCGCTGTTCGCTTTCCTGCAGCGCCCGGGTTCGTTCTTCCAGCCGTGACTGTCGTCCTTCGAATGCCGCGGCATGACCCAGGGCCGCGCCCATGAGGCCACCCAGCAGCCGGAGCGCCTTGGCATCGCGCTCGGAGAAGGCATGCGCTTCAGGTGAGACCACCTTGAGCAGACCCAGTGTCCGGTGCTCCTCTTTCAGGGGCACGACCAGGATAGAACGGATGC
>JBKJZM010000065.1:0-12873 GCA_046715295.1 Gemmatimonadales bacterium
CCGTCACGTCATCGAGGAGCTGAAGCTGCGCGTACCGATCTGGAAACGGGAGGTGTACGCAGATGGCGCCGTCGAGTGGGTGGGGGCGGGTGACAGGGGGACAGCGGGGCATTTGGACAGCGGGGCAGCGGGACAGCGGGGCAGTAACGCACGAGACGAACTCGTTGCGGAGGGAACCGCACCCACCGAGTGGCGCATACCGTGAGTGCCGCCGTCCCGTCCCGCCGTCCCCCTGTCCTGCTGAACGACCTTTTCGGTCGTCCGCTTCGAAGCTTGCGTGTATCCGTCACTGATCGCTGCAACATGCGGTGCCGTTACTGCATGCCGGAAGAAGACTACCTCTGGCTGCCTCGCGAATCGATTCTCTCCTTCGAGGAGATCGATCGTCTGGTCGGCATCTTCGCCGGCCTGGGAGTGAACAAGGTCCGCCTCACCGGCGGTGAGCCGCTGCTGCGACACGATCTCTCCAAGCTGGTGGCCCTGCTGAGCCGGCACCCTTCCCTCGGCGATCTCGCGCTCACCACCAACGGTATTCTGCTCGCCCGTCAGGCAGCCGAGCTGCGTGCGGCCGGGCTGGGCCGGGTGACGGTAAGCCTCGATACCCTGAAACCGGCTCGCATGCTGGAGTTTGCCCGCAGTGGGAAGCACGCTGACATTCTGGAAGGAATCGCGGCCGCCCGCGCTGCCGGATTCGGCCTCAAGCTCAATTCGGTGGTGATCCGGGGGTACAACGACGATGAGCTGACCGACCTGGTCGAGTACGGCCGGGCAGCAGGCGTCGAAGTGCGCTTCATCGAGTACATGGATGTCGGCGGTGCCACCGACTGGTCGATGGAGCAGGTGGTGAGCCGGCGAGAGATTCTCGACCGTCTCGCACAGCGCTATGGCGCGGTCGAGCCGATCGGGCAGGCTGACTGGGCCCCCGCCGAGCGATTTGCCCTGCCGGATGGAACCACCGTCGGTGTGATCGCCTCGACGACGGCGCCATTCTGCCGTACCTGCGACCGGGGGCGTCTCACCGCAGACGGAACCTGGCTTCTCTGCCTCTACGGCGAAACCGGGCTCGATTTGCGCGAGGCAGTGCGTCTCGGCTGCACCGACGAGGAGATCGCGGCCCTGATCACCGAGACCTGGAGTGCCCGGGCCGATCGGGGCGCCGAAGTGCGGGCCGCGGCGCCCGGCCGTGGCGTCCTGCACCAGCTGGAGTCGCTCCGGGCCGATCCGCGCCGGGAGATGCACACCCGGGGCGGGTAATGGCGCCCCACATCGCCCTGATTCAGCCTCAGATTCCGCCCAACACCGGTAACATCGCCCGCCTGTGCGTCGCGACCGATACCCCGCTCCATCTCATTGAGCCACTCGGCTTCTCTATCTCAGATGCCGAAGTGCGACGCGCCGGCCTGGATTATTGGGATCGTCTGGATCTATGGGTTCATCCCAACTGGTTTGCGTTTCGTGACGCCATGAACCGCAGCCGCTGTCTCTACTTCTCGGCCAAGGCGACGCAGAGCTATCTCAGCGGTCCGTATCGCTCGAATAGCTGCCTCGTGTTCGGGAGTGAAACGGAAGGAATGCCTCTGCGGATCCTCGAGAAGCACCCCGAGCAGTGCTTCACGATTCCAATGACCGGCTCGGTACGGAGTCTGAATCTGGCGAACGCGGTGAGCATTGTGCTGTACGAGGCCCTCCGGCAGACGAATCAGGAACTGGGAGTCGGGCGTCAGGAGCCCGGTCAGGTGAACGCTCCGGGCCGTGCAGAGGTGGACCCGCTGACCCCAGGCTCTAGGCCTACGCTCCCAGCTCCCGACTAGAGTCTCTATATTGCGGCGGCTTACGCCGATACACCTCAATTCAAACCTGAATCGCCGAGAGCATCTGCATGCTGGCTAAAGTTGCGGTGGTTGGCGCGGGGAACGTGGGAGCCACAGCGGCTCAGCGGCTGGCCGAGAAAAACCTGGCCCGGACCGTCGTGATGGTCGACGTCGTGGAGGGGGTGCCCCAGGGCAAGGGACTGGACCAGTGGCAGTCGGGGCCGATCGAGGGCTTTGACACCCGGATCATCGGCAGCAACAGCTACGACGAGGCCGCGGGGGCGGAGGTGTTTGTAGTGACGGCCGGCATCGCCCGAAAGCCGGGGATGAGCCGAGACGATTTAGTGAAGACCAACGCCGGCATTGTGCGCTCGGTTGCGGAACAGATCGGGCGGGTCGCTCCGAAATCCATCATCGTGGTTGTCTCCAATCCGCTCGACGTGATGTGTTACGTCGCGATGAAGGCCAGCCGCTTCCCCCGCGAGCGGGTGCTCGGCATGGCCGGCGTGCTCGATACCGCCCGCTATCGGATGTTCCTGGCCGAGGCACTGGAAGTGTCGGTGGAGGACATTCAGGCCATGGTGCTTGGCGGCCACGGCGACACGATGGTTCCGCTGGTCTCCTACACGACTGTCTCCGGCATCCCGGTGACGCAGCTCATCGACAAGGCCAAGCTCGAGGAAATCGTCACCCGCACCCGCAACGGGGGCGCCGAGATCGTGGCGTTCCTCAAGACCGGCTCGGCCTACTATGCCCCGAGCGCGGCCGTGGTGCAGATGGTTGAGGCTATTGCGCTCGACAAGAAGCGCATCTTGCCGTGCTCCGCCTGGCTTCAGGGAGAGTTTGGGTTGAAGGACGTGTTCTGCGGCGTGCCGTGCAAGGTCGGGGGGAACGGGCTGGAACGTGTCATCGAGGTGACCCTCACCGCTGCTGAGCGGGAGGAACTGCACCGCTCGGCCGAGGCGGTCCGGGCGACGCAGGCCGTCGTTGACGCGTAACCGGAGACACAGCATGAAGCGGCTTGGGCTTCTCTGGTCTTCGTCCGCCGGCAAGAAGATGGTCATGGCGGTCACGGGCCTGATCTGGGTGGCGTACCTCGTCACCCATATGCTTGCAAACCTGCTGGTGTTTCAGGGCCCGGGAAAGATCAACGCGTACAGCGCGTTTCTTCATGGCACGGGGGGCGCCCTGTGGGGCGCGCGCCTGGTGCTGGTAGTGGCGCTGGTACTCCACGTCGTCGCGGCAATGCAGCTGGCCGCCCGAAAACAGGAGGCGCGCCCCGTCGGGTATGCCGGAGGTCTTGACCCGCAGGTCTCCACCATTGCCGCCCGAACGATCCGGTGGGGTGGTGCGCTTATCCTGCTCTTTCTGGGCTACCACATCCTGCACTTCACCGTGGGGACGGCGCACCCGGGCTTTGTCGAGGGCGACCCCTACCACAACGTCGCGACCGGTTTCCGGAACATCTTTGTCGTCGTCGGCTATCTCCTCGTCATGGCCCTCGTCGGCCTCCATCTCTATCACGGGGTATGGAGCAGTGGCCGCAGTCTGGGCATGAGCCCGCCCTCACCCCACCCGTTGCGGCGCAGCATCGCGTTGGTGCTGGCGGTTCTCATCTGGCTGGGCTTCTCCCTGATCCCCATCGCGGTGTACGCGGGGGTGGTGCGATGATCGTACTGGACCCCAAAGTCCCCGCCGGCCCCATCGAGCAGAAGTGGGACCAGCACCGCTTCGAGATGAAGCTGGTCAACCCGGCCAACAAGCGGAAATACACCGTCCTGATGGTGGGCAGTGGGCTAGCCGGCGCGTCGGCCGCGGCCACGATGAGCGAGCTGGGCTACAACGTGAAATGTTTCTGCTTTCACGACTCGCCGAGGCGGGCCCACAGCATCGCGGCGCAAGGTGGTATCAACGCGGCCAAGAACTACCGGAATGACGGTGACAGCATTTACCGCCTGTTCTACGACACGGTGAAGGGCGGGGACTTCCGGTCCCGCGAGGCCAACGTGTACCGCCTGGCCCAGACCAGTGTCGAGATCATCGACCAGTGTGTCGCGCAGGGAGTGCCGTTCGCCCGAGAGTACGGCGGCTTTCTTGACAACCGCTCATTCGGCGGCGCCCAGGTGTCCCGCACCTTCTACGCTCGGGGCCAGACCGGGCAGCAGCTGCTCCTCGGCGCCTACCAGCAAATGGAGAAGGAAGTGGCCCGTGGCGGGGTGAAGATGTATCCGCGCACCGAGATGCTCGACCTCATCGTGATCGACGGCCGGGCTCGGGGCATCGTTACCCGCGACATGGTGACCGGGAAGATCTCCTCCCACCTGGGTGATGCCGTGGTGCTGGGGACCGGCGGATACTCCAATGTCTTCTATCTCTCGACCAACGCCAAAGGCTCCAACGCCACCGCGATCTGGCGGGCACACAAGCGCGGCGCCGCGTTTGCCAATCCCTGTTTTACCCAGATCCATCCGACCTGCATTCCGGTGAGCGGCGAGTATCAGTCAAAGCTCACGCTGATGAGCGAGTCGCTCCGAAACGACGGCCGGGTTTGGGTTCCAAGGCAGCCGGGAGACAAGCGCCGCCCGGACCAGATTCCCGAGAACGAGCGGGACTACTATCTCGAGCGCAAGTATCCCAGCTTCGGCAACCTCGCACCCCGGGACATCGCCTCGCGCGCTGCGAAGGAAGCCTGCGATCAGGGTCTCGGCGTGGGCGAGAGCGGGCTGGGCGTCTACCTGGACTTCGCCGACGCCATCAAGCGGCTGGGAGAGCAGACGATCCGGGATCGATACGGTAACCTCTTCGAGATGTACCAGCGGATCACCGACGAGAACCCGTTCGAGGCCCCCATGCGGATCTACCCCGCCGTGCACTACACTATGGGCGGGCTCTGGGTCGACTATAACCTGATGAGCACCATTCCCGGCCTGCACGTGATCGGCGAAGCCAACTTCTCCGACCATGGGGCCAACCGCCTGGGCGCCAGCGCGCTGATGCAGGGACTGGCCGACGGGTACTTCGTGCTGCCGGCCACGATCGGTGACTACCTGGCCTCATCGAAGCCCGCCAAAATCGATCCCGATCACCCTGAGGTCCGCCGGGTCGAAAACGACGTGGCGGAGAACACCAGGAAGCTGCTGGCGGTCAATGGCAAGCGTACGGTGGACTCGTTCCACCGCGAGCTGGGCAAGATCATGTGGGACTACTGCGGAATGGCCCGTCACGCCATCGGTCTCCGCAAGGCGCTCAAGTTGATTCCTGAGCTCCGCGCGGAGTTCTGGCGCAACGTAAACGTCCCCGGCAGCGACGCTGAGCTGAATCAGGCGCTGGAGAAGGCGGGCCGGGTGGCGGATTTCCTGGAGCTCGGGGAGCTCATGTGCCTGGACGCGCTCCACCGCGAGGAGTCGTGCGGCGGGCATTTCCGGGAGGAGTATCAGACCGAGGACGGCGAGGCGCTTCGCAACGACGACCTCTTTGCCTACGTGGCCGCCTGGGAGTATCTCCAGCCCAACAAGCCGGAGCGGTTGCACCGGGAGCCGCTGGGGATCGAGTACGTACAGCTGGCGCAGAGGAGCTACAAGTGACGGACCCGAAATGAACCTCACACTCCGAGTCTGGCGCCAATCAGGCCCCGCAACAGCAGGGCGGCTGGTCGAGTACGAGGCCCGGGACATCAGTCCCGACATGTCCTTCCTCGAAATGCTCGACGTGATCAACGAGCAGCTGATGGAGCGTGGGGAGATCCCCATCGCGTTCGATCATGACTGCCGGGAGGGAATCTGCGGCTCCTGCAGCCTCATGATCAACGGGGTAGCCCACGGCCCGATGCGGGGAACCGCCACCTGTCAGCTGCACATGCGGAGTTTCAAGGACGGCGACACTATCAATGTCGAGCCCTGGCGGGCCCGGGCCTTCCCGATCGTCAAGGACCTGGTGGTTGATCGCGGTGCGCTCGACCGGATCATTCAGTCGGGCGGCTACATCACCGCGGCGACGGGCGGCGCGCAGGACGCCAATGCCATCCTGATTCCAAAGGAGACCGTGGACACCGCCATGGATGCGGCTCAGTGCATCGGCTGCGGTGCCTGCGTGGCGGCTTGCCCCAACGGATCGGCCTCCCTGTTCACCGCATCCAAGCTCAGCCATCTCGGCCTCCTGCCACAGGGGCAGCCCGAGAGATACCGGCGTGCGCTCCGAATGGTGGCGCAGATGGACATCGAACATTTCGGGGGCTGTACTCTCTACGGGGAGTGCCAGGAGGCTTGCCCGAAGGAGATCAGCATCGATACCATCACCCGGATGAACCGCGACTTCCTCAAGGCCAGCCTCTCCGAGGGACGCGGTGCGGTAGCCAAGGGCGACTGATTCCAATTCGCCTGACAGCGGCCTTAGCCCTCTTACTCCCCTCTCTCGGTCACGCGCAGTCTTCGCCATGGATCCGGGTTGGCGCCAACGGAGTCCTGCTCTATACTTTCGCCGACCCGGTGCCGCACGGCCGCTCCCTGGGTGAGCTGCGCCTGGTGCAGCCGGCAATCATGGCCCATGCCGGCGCGCTCTCGAATCGGATCCGGTTGCACGCGACGATCAACTTGGAAGGCCTGACGATTCCGGACGGCGAGCTTACCCCCGGCGCATGGGGCGAGGGGTTCATCGACCGGCGGCACCCCCACACCTACCCGCACGAGTTGGTGCTCTCGGTGGACGATCTCCTGGGCGACATCGACGGCGGAACCCGGCTCTCTTTGGCCGCCGGCAAGGGCTTCGCTCCCTTCGGCACTGACGACCCCATGGTGCGGCCGGTGATCCGTTACCCGGTCAATCACCACCTGGCTCAGGTCCTGGAGCGGGCTGTGGCCATCGCCGGGGTAAGCGCGGGCCCCGCTACGGTCGAGGTCGGCCTGTTCAATGGCGACGAGCCCGAGCGACCGGGCCAGTGGCCCAAGCTGGGTCGGTTCGGTGATTCCTGGTCGGGACGGCTCTTCGTCCGCCCTGCTGAAGGGCTCGAGCTTCAGGGCTCCCACGCCCGGGTCCACTCCCCGGAGCACCGGCCGGGGGCCGGAAGCGACCAGTATAAGTGGAGCGTTTCGGGTCGTTGGGACGGGGATATTGGGGGACACCCGGTGTATGGGTTGGCTGAGTGGGCTCGGACATCGGAGGCTGACGGATTCTTCGTCTTTCGTAGTTTCCTGGCCGAGGGTGCATGGACCAAGGGTCGTAGCCGTCTCCATTATCGGTTCGAGCGGACCGAGCGGCCCGAGGAGGAGCGCACCCTGGACCCGTTCCGCTCGGTGCGGCCACACTTCGAGAACTCGATTCACGGTACAACCAGGTGGACCATTCACACGCTTGGCTACGGGTTCCGTCCGGAGGGGCCGATTGCCCCGCTCGGCGGGCTGCCCTTCATCGAGGTGTCGTATGGCCGGATGACGGATGTCGGAGCAGGGGTGTTTGATGTGCGGGCGTTCTATGGCCGCAGTTCGTTCTGGTCGCTCGGCATTGGCGTACGACTGAATCCTGGCATGCGAATGCACCGCACGGGGCGCTACGGTGTGGTGCAGGACACGGCAGTCTCGAGGGAAGTGGAGCACACTGAGCAGCATGAACACTAGACGCGCAGTCCTGCCGATCCTTTTAGCAGCCCTGGCCGCCTGTGGTGACGACGGGCTCCCCCCCCAACCCACCATCCCTACCAGCATCGCGGCCTCTGGCGGCAGCGGGCAGAGCGCACAGACCGGCAGCCCTCTGCCAACCCTGCTCAGCGTTCTGGTTACTGACGCGAGTGACACCCCGGTTGCGGATGTCGTCGTGACCTGGTCCGTGGTCGAGGGCGGCGGAAGTGTCCCGTCCACTGCGTCGACCAATTCGGCGGGCATCGCCTCGGCCACGTTCACGCTTGGCCCGATCGTGGGCCAGCAGGAAGCACTGGCTCAGGTTTCCGGGCTGGCTGGCTCTCCGGTGGTTTTCACCGCCACGGCCACGCAGGAGCCGGGCGGCACCGGTCTGAGTGTGGTGAGCGGTGGCAACAATGTACTGGAGCGCTACAGCTCCGATCTCTGGGTTCACGGTAACTTCGCTTATACCGGCACCTGGGGCTTCCGGACTGACGAGGGCAATACCCTCAAGGTATGGTCCCTGGATGCCGCCGGGGCGCCCACCCTGGTCCGATCCGTCACTGTCTCGGGCATCGGGACCGTCAGCGACGTCCAGGTCAGCGACGATGGTCAGCTCTTGGTCCTCAGCGGTGAGCGGGGGCCCAATGGCGGGATCTTTCTCTATAGCTTGAGCGTCCCATCCGCGCCGTTGTTCCTCCGCTCGGCCCTTGTGGGCGACGCCGGAGTTCACACGGTCACTCTCTCCACCATCAACGGCCGTCTGTACGCATTCGCATCCAGGAACCCGGGCCTCAGTTCGGATGCGGCCGATGACCCGGCACTCCTGATCTACGACGTGACCGATCACGCGCCCATCCTGGTTGCAACGCAGCAGTTCCCCGAGCGCGACTACGGGATCCACGACACCTTCGTGCGAGACGGCATCGCCTTCGCCTTCGTCTGGAACCACCCAGGTCTGGTGATCTTCGACGTCGGCAACGGTATTCGAGGCGGCTCGCCCTCGGCGCCGGTGGAGATCAGCCGGCTGGTGACTTCGGCAAACGACATCTGTTGTGGGCCGTCAGTGCACAACGGGTGGTGGTTCCACAATCCGGTGACCGGTGAGCGGCGCTACCTCTTCATTGGGCAGGAAGGGGCAGCGACGATCGGCTCCCGGTCCAGCGGGGACATCCACGTCGTGGACGTGTCGGACCTGGCCCAGCCGCGGGAGGTGGCCTTCTTCCACCTGAATGGAGCCGGCACTCACAACTTCTGGATGGATGAAGAGCGGCAGATTCTCTACGCTGCCTACTACAACGGTGGGGTGGTGGCGCTCGACGTGTCCGGTACCCTGGCGGGCGATCTCTCGGGGCGACTGTTGGGCCAGGTGAAGCCGGGTGGGGAGGAGAACACCTTCACCTGGGGTGTACAGCTGGCCAACGGGTTTGTGTACGCGATCGATATGGTGAGCGGGTTGTGGCAGCTGAGGATGGACTGAATCACCAGTCCATCACCGGGGTAGGTCCCTCGCAACGCCCGGGATGAGGAGTCTGGAACGTTACTGGCTCGAACCCTCCTGAGGTGACGTCCCCCTTACCGCCGAAGCCGGTGCGCTCCAGACGTTATTCTCCCGTCGCACATCCGGATAGCGCTTCCTGGAATCGATGGTCACCTTGACGACCTTCTTCGCCTCCGGCACCAGCACGTTGTAGCGGTCTCCTCCGTACCAGACCTCAACCGGCAGGCTCATCTCCCGTGTGCTTCCGTCGTCCATCACCAGCGAGAGCTCGACCGGCATCGGCATGGCGCCAGCATTCCGCAGGTAGATCCGGGACGCAATGCTGCCCGAGTCCGAGGCCACGGAGTCAACCGCCTGATCCAGCGTCTCGGTGGTGAAGAACCAGGAACGCCAGAACCAGCTCAGATCCTCACCCACGCCATCTTCGAAGCTGCGAAAGAAATCGGCTGGGGTCGGATGCTTGTACGCCCAGCGAGCGATGTACTGCTTGAATGCCGGGTCGAACCGTTCGGGTCCGATGATGTGGTCCCGCAGGAGGATCAAGCCCAGGCCGGGTTTGGTGTAGGCGGTGGTGCCGAGGCTCCCTGCTATCCGGTCCGCCGGGGTCATGATCGACTCCTCCTTGCCGGACAGCGCGAAGGGAATGTAGAGGCCTGGGTCGCCGCGGCGGTTGTACGCTCCGGGATACTTCTTATCCCAGTTGTACCGGTTCATGAAAGTGTTGAAGCCTTCGTCCATCCAGGGGTAGAGTCGTTCGTTGTTCCCCACGACCATGGGAAACCAGGTGTGCCCGATCTCGTGGTCGGTAACGCTGAACAAGGCCTGGGGGTCGGTCCGGTTGTGGCAGAAGACGATCATGGGGTATTCCATCCCGCTTTCGATGCCGTTCACGTTGATCGCAACCGGGTAGGGATACCGAGACCAGGACGAGTAGTTGTCCACCGCAAAGCGGACGTACTGAGTGGACTGATTCCAGATCGGCTCGGCCGAGGGGGGGTAGAAGCTCATCGCCAAGGTTTTCCCGCCGTTGGCCCGGGCCGCGTCCCACACGAAATGCCGCGCCGCCGCCCAGGCGAAATCGCGAACGCTGTCGGCGGTGAACCGCCAGGTGTGGGTGCCCGATCGCGAGGGCGGCCGGGAGGCCGGATCGGCGATCTCGTCCTGGCCCCGGATGACCACCGTGGAGTCGCTGCCTCGGGCGCGGGCCAACCGCGAGCGCTGGGTGGCGGTGAGCACCTGAGTGGGGTTCTGCAGCGTGCCGCTGGCCGCCACCAGCATGTTGGCCGGGACCGAGAGGCTCACATCGAAGCTGCCGTACTCCAGGTAAAACTCACCCTGACCCAGGTACTGCTCGGTGTTCCAGCCCCGCACATCGTCGTAGACCGCCAGGCGAGGGTACCACTGGGCCACCTCGTAGACGTGGCTCCCGTCAATCAGCTCGATGCCCATCCGGTTACTGTTGGGCCCGAACGGAAACGACCAGCCGATGTCGAGCACCTGCCGGCCCCGAGGCGGCAGGGGGCGGGGGAGATCCACCTTCATCAGCGTTCCGTTGACGACGTGCTTGAGCGTCGAGGCCGGGACCGCGGGAAGTCCCCTTGCCGCCGAGAGTGCCGGCTGGGCAACCCGGGTCAGGGTCACGCCGCCCTCGGCGCCGCGGGTGCCGAAGCGCGAGTCCTGTTGGAACAGGCGGAACCCGCGGCTCGAGCTGTTGAACAGGTTCTGATCCAGCTGAAGCCACACGTAGCGCAGCGTGTCGGGCGAGTTATTGGTATAGGTGATGCGTTCTTCACCCGTGACCCGTTGCGCCACGGTGTCCAGCGCCGCACGGATGACGTAGTCCACCCGCTGCTGCCAGTAGTCGGGCCCCGGTGCCCCGGCACCGTTTCGGATCGTGTTGGGCGTGGGTAGCTCGAGTCGCCGGAACGGAGAGATGTCCCCCAGCGACCTGGTGCTGTCATCCGGGCTCTGTCCACTGACGGGCTGCTGGGCGGCAAGTGCGGACGGGAATAGACAGGACAGCATACCGGCAACGAGTCGCATGCGTAGCCACCGAGTTGGGTTCAGGACAGAATTACTGGCCACAGTTTTTTCTTCCGCCGCTCTACCTACCGCCGTTCCGCCCTCCCGCCCTCGTCTGCAGCTGATGTTTTTACTCGAGCCGAATCAGGCCGTTCCCAGGCGTCGTTGATGGGGATCGCGTCGGGAAGGGTCCGGTCCGGGTTCACCCGAGCGCTGACGATCGCCTTGCCGGAACGATTTTCGTGGACGTGCCGCCCGCCGCCATACCAGATCTCGACCGGCAGCTTGACCAGCTCGGTCGTCCCATCGTCGAAGCCAAGTTCCAGCTCGACCGGCATGACGGCGTCCCCCAGGTTGGCGATGGTCACCTGAGTCGAGCCCTCGACCTGCTTGACCGACTCCACCGACTGGTCCAGCGCCGCCGTCGTGTAGAAGAACCCGCGCCAGAACCAGCCGAGATCCCGCCCCGCTACCGCTTCCACCGTGCGGAAGAAGTCGGCCGGCTGCGGGTGCTTGAAAGACCAGCGGCGGGTGTACTCGCGGAAGGCGCTGTCGAAGACCGCGGGAGCGAGCACTTTGTTTCGGAGCGTGAGGAGGGCGATCGACGGCTTTACGTAAGCCAGGCTGAGGAGGTTATCAGCGGTCTTGTACCGGTTGGCGGGTGTCATCATGGGCTGGGCCGTGGGGGTCTGGTCCACCTTGACCACCAACGCTCGCTCCCGCTGGCGAACCTCGGAGTCGTCCCGATTCCAGAAACCTTCGCTGGCGAAGGTATTGATGAAGGTGTTGAAGCCCTCGTCCATCCAGGCATAGCGCCGCTCATCCGAGCCCACGATCATCGGGTACCAGTGGTGGCCGATCTCGTGGGTCACTACCTCGAACAGGTCCGGGCCGTCCTTGCCCCGCGCTTCCATGGCGAGCATGGGGTATTCCATACCCGAGACCGGGCCCTCTACAACGGAGATCTGGGGATAGGGATAGCGGAACCAGCGGGTGCTGTATTCCCGGATCGAGAAGCGGCTCATCCGGGCCGCGTCCTTCCAGGTCTCGATAGCGGAAGGACGATAGTACGCCTGCGCCAGGACTCCCTCCCATCCGGCCGCATCCCACAGATACTCGGGAGAGGCGGCCCAGGCCGCGTCACGAACGTTGCTCGCCCGGAAGTGCCAGGTCAGCGATCCCTGCCGTGCCGGACGCGCGGCGCCCGAGCGCAGCTCCGGCTCGGTCACGATCTGAATCGTGGTGTCCGACTTGCTCGCCTCAGCGAGCCGCTCCCGCTGGGTGGCGGTGAGCACCTCGGCAGGATTCTGAAGCACGCCGGTTCCGGCAACGATGTAGCCCGCGGGCAGCGTCACGGCATAGTCGATGTCACCGTATTCCAGGTAAAACTCACCCTGCCCGAGGTACTGATCGGTATTCCAGCCGTGGACGTCGTCGTAAACCGCCATTCGCGGATACCACTGCGCGATCTCATACAGGCCTCCGTCCCGGCCCATACGGTCGGCACCGTGCTCCGGCACGTTGAAGGCGTAGGCCAGATCCATGACCGTCACCCCGCCAGGAGGAATGGGGCGCACCAGGTCCAGGTACATCATGGTGTCGTCGACGCGAGACCGCAGGGGCGACGCGTGCGTCACCCTGGAACAATCCAACCCGCCTCCCACAGTATCGGGCGAGGCACGCCTCACCCCAACCCGACGTCGCGACGGTGGTCGCGCAGGTGCCACACCGCACTGTACCACCCTCCCGATCTCGAATCCACCCTCGAACCCCGCGCCACCGAACCGACTCTCCGAGGTGAAGAGCAGCGACCCTGTGCTGCCGGGGCGGAAGAGATTCTGATCCAGCTGCATCCAGACGAACCGGAGCGTATCGGGCGAGTTATTGCTGTAGCGGATCGTCTCGGTCCCGGTGATTCGCCGGCTGGCGG
>JBKJZM010000066.1:0-10796 GCA_046715295.1 Gemmatimonadales bacterium
GTCCCGCAGGTGGCCCGCACGCTCCGCAGTCTGGGACATCGGGTCTCCGTCCTGGGTGCCCACGGCGACGTGAAGCGGCTCATTGCCGGGCTCTCGCGCCGCCGTCCGGAGCTGGTCTTCAATCTCATGGAGATGTTCGGAGACAACGTCTTCGGAGACATTCCCGTAACCGGCCTGCTCGACCTTCTCGGACTTCGGTATACCGGCAGCGGACCGGGAGAGCTCTATCTGAGCCAGGACAAGGGCCTCACCAAGAAGCTTCTGGCCTTCGATGGGATCCTCTATCCCCGCTTCGCGGTCTTTTCAAAGCAACAGGGCTCGTTCGAGACCGGCGGGAACCTTCGGATGCCGCTGTTCGTCAAGCCGCTCCGGTCTGACTCCTCGCTCGGGATCGGGGGCAAGTCCCTGGTGAACGATGCAGTGGCCCTGATGGAGCGGGTGACGGCCATCCGGAAGGAGCTGAACGACTCGGCGTTGGCGGAAGAGTACATCGAGGGCCGGGAATTCTACGTAGGGGTGCTGGGCAACGGGCAGCCCAAGGCCCTGCCCCCCATCGAGGTCGATTTCACCGGGTTCCCCGAGGGGGTGCCCAAGGTCCTGGACAGCAAGGCCAAGTGGGACGAGGGCAGCAAGGAGTACAAGGGCACCAAGTCGGTCCTGGCCAACCTGCCCGATGAGCTGCGCGCCCGCTTACAGAAGGTGGCGGTGGACGCCTTTCGCGCCCTCAGGGTGCGGGACTATGGCCGGGTGGACCTCCGGCTCACCGACACCGGCGATATCTACGTGCTCGAGGTGAACGCGAGTTGCTATCTCGAGCGGTCCAGCGAGTTCGCCATGTCGGCCGCCGCCGCGGGCCTGGATTACCCGAGGCTGATCGAGAAAATCGTCAACCTTACGCTCGAGCGGTACGGCAAGTAGCCGCCCCCAGAAACAGAACCGTGGTGAATTCCCCTTGAGCGCGATGATGGCGGAGTCCGGCGACGGTGGGTCTGTGAGCCCCACCCAGGTGCCGCGCGCCGTAAAAGGGCTGTCGCTGGTCTCCCTGTTCAACGACTTTGCCAGCGAAATGGTCTACCCGCTCCTACCGGCGTTCGTCACCCGGACTCTTGGGGGTGGCCCCCTGGTTCTGGGCCTGCTCGACGGCGCCGCGGAGTTGACCTCGTCGGTGTTCAAGTGGATCAGCGGCCGGCTGGCGGACCGGCCGGGGTGGCGCCGGCCCCTGATCCTCTGGGGTTATGCCACCGCGGTGTTGGTGCGCCCCCTGATCTCGGTCGCCAATTCGGCCTCGCAGGTCGTGGGCTTTCGGGTGATCGACCGGCTGGGCAAGGGTATCAGAACCCCGGCCCGGGACGCACTAATTGCCCAAATAACCCCGCCGTCGCTGAGGGGCAGGGCATTTGGTTACCACCGCGGGGCCGACCATTTCGGCGCCGTGCTCGGGTCGCTCGCGGCCTGGTTTCTGCTGAGTCGCGGGGCCGATGTCCGGAGCGTCATCGGCTGGAGCGCGCTGCCGGGGGTGGTGGCGTTCGTGGTGCTGGCGGTGGTACTGAGGGGAGTCGGGAGCCGGGAGTCGGGAGCTGGGAGTCATGTGCCAGGAGATGGGGGCTCAAAGGTGCTCGGAGCCGCCGACTCCAAGCTCCCGACTCCCAGCTCCTTCTGGCCTCCGGTGCTCGCACTCACCGCTCTTACCTTCTTCCGGCTACCTGAGACGCTCCTGATCCTCCGACTCCAGGACCGCGGTGTGGCTGTGGCGGCCGTTCCGTTGGTCTGGGCCGGGCTCCATGTCGTGAGGAGCGCGAGCTCCTACCCGGGCGGCTGGCTCTCCGACCGGTTGGGCCCTCGCCGGGTGGTGGCCTCCGGCGGTCTGCTATTCGCCATCGCCGCCTTCGCTCTCGGCTCGGCGCTCGGCCCGGCGGAAGCGATCGCTGTCTTCCTGGCGCTCGGGCTGGTGGCTGGGCTCACCGAATCGGGAGAGCGGGCGGTGGTGGCCAGGCTGGCTCCGGTGCGCACAGGGCGCGGATTCGGTTCCTACTACGCGCTGGTTGGGGTGGCAGCGCTCCCCGCCGGGATCGCCTTTGGGGCTCTCTATCAGTCCGGCAGCGGACAGGCTGCGCTGTGGGCCTCCGGCGCCGGCATGCTCCTGGCGGTCATCATCTGGCTCATCGTTTCACCAGCAGACGAGGGGATTCCGAGCTCATGAAAGCGAAATGGGTGGCGCTGCTGATCCTGGTGGGGACTATTCGCACGGAAGCGGCCGTTGCCCAGGTGCAGGTTCGGGTGAATGTGCCTGGACGAGCCACCTACTCGGAGCTACATGAGGGCTTGCGTCGGGGAACGCGCCTCGCCGATTCCGTCGCCGAGATTCTGCGCGCGAAGAGACCGGGGCCGCTCTGGCAGCGAATGCGTCAGACGGTGGAAGGAAAGGGAGACTGGAATTCCGCGCTGGTGTCCCTGACTCGGCTGGCGGAGCTGAGGAGCCCCGCGTATGCCGACAGCGCAGCCCGGTTGCTGAAGCAGCTGGAGTCGGCTGGATCGGTGCCGTTCCCGAACGACCCCGGTCTCAAGGCCGAGGATCTGGAGCCCTCGCTCCAGGCCATTGTACTGGAGCGCCGCCGGGCGGTGAGGGGGGACTCGGTGGTGCTGGCCGACATCCTGGCTCGCATTCCGAGCAAGAACTACAACCATGGCGACGCCTGGGTGCTGGGCCGCCTTGGGGCCGGGGCGGCGGACTCGGTGGCAGCCCGTTTCAAGGTTGCCGGCACCGAGGAGTTTCGGGTTCGCTACCTGACCCTGCTCTCCTACTTCACCAATCCGAAGCTCATCCCGCTGCTGGCCCGGGTATACGCCGCGCCAGACAGCTTTGGCGTTCCCAAGCGCTATGCGATTCGCGCTTCCGACGGCCTGCTCTGGATCGGGACCCGCGAGTCGTTGGCTGCGCTCAGGGATGCCAGGCTCAGGGCGCGGGCCGCGGGAACCTACGCCGACACCTCGTTGGCCAGGGGTGGCTACGATTTCCTGGCCAACGACAGCTCGGCGGTCATCTCCCGCACAGGGAAATGGCTGACCGCCTGGATCCAGGAGCTGAAGTCTCGCTGAGGCTCCCGCTCCTGGATCCCTGTCCGATCAAGTGCTGGCGGCAGGTTTCCGCGCCTTCGCTCTGACGAAGGCGTGGTTCAGCGTAGGTAGGGTGTACAGCTCGGCTGCCTGGCGGAACCACTCGCTGGCCTTGGCCCGGTCACCTTTCCCCTCAAAGGCCTGGCCGGTCGCGTACAGAACGGACGGATCCTGCTGGCTCGCCTGAGCAAGCTCGGCGACCGCCTGATCATAGTTCCTTTCCTTGAGGGCAATCTTCCCGGCTAGCTTGTGCGCCTCACGAGTGCGGAACTCGTTGTCCTTGGCCTTGGCTCCATCCAGATACGCCGCCGCATGCGTTTTCGCCGTGGCCAAGTCCTTTTTGGCGAGCGCTACTCGTCCCAGGTTATAGTGGTGGGCGAGCGCCGCGTCGTCCTTCGCCTCCTGGGAACGGCTGGACTTGGCCACCGAACTCAAGGCCTCTTCGAAACGTTTGGCGGCCTCGTCCGGCCTGCCGGCATTGAGCAGAATGGCACCCATGGTTTCCGCGTCGCCCGCCATCGTCGCGGTGTCCCCGATCTTCGCTGCCAGGTCGTACTGTTTCTGGATCTCCTTCAGGGCCGCGTCGCTCTTTCCCTGGTCCGCGTACACCAGCGCCTTGGTGAACAGCGCGAACCGGCGGTCAGAGTCATTCTGCGCAGCCTCATCGAGCTTCTGGGCTTGAGCAAGAGCCTGGTTGTGCTTGCCTTGATACATCAGGTTGGCGGCGATCCCGAAGTGCGAGCCCACGAAGTGCGGATCGATGGACAGGGCCTTCCGGTACTGCGCGAGAGACTCATCGAACTTTCCGGTCTTCATCAACAGCTCGCCGTATGAGTCGTACGGGTTCGGGTCGTTTGGAACCAGCTCGATGTACTTCTTGAAGGCCTTTTCCGCTGCCGGGTAGTCATTCAGTGCACTGTGGCTGTAACCCAGCATGTTGTAGGCCGGTGCAAAGTTCGGCTCGACGTCGATAGCCTTTTGAAGTTCTTCGCGCGCTTTCTCATAGTCCTGTTCACCGAAAAAGTAGGCATTGCCCAGGATTGTATGTGCCCGCTCGTCTTCCGGGTATGCCGAAGCCAGTTGCTTGGAATACTCCACCCATTTTGCCGGGTTGCCATCGTTGTTGGCCTGGAAGGCGAGGATCGTCAGTCGCTCTCCTTCCGAGGCCTTGTCGGACAGGGCGACGGCGCGGTTCAAATGCTCGGTCGTGGCCTTGGCGTCCGGCGACGCGAGCGCGAGGTTGTAGTGCGCCATGGCAAACGTTGGATCCTTGGCCACGGCCTTTTCGAACAGCTGCCGGGCTGCGTGTGGCCGGAGCTGGTCAGCCAACTGCACACCCTGGGCATGGAGTTGCCTGGCCTCCTCGGAGCTGGCGCTGACCGGAACCTTACCCCGGTTCCCGGTTGAAAGGGCGCCGGTCTCCTGTGCTTCGTCGGACTTCGCGCGATTGCAGCCCGCGAGGAGCGAGATCACTCCGCAGACGGCAAGCCACGCACGTGGCCGGGTGAACGCGGACCGCATGTGGTCCTCCTTGGGTTGTTGAGGCTGACTGGAGTGAGGGGAGCGGGCGGACGGGGGAGCGGGCACTGTTCGAAGGTGGCAGCGGTGCGCACGACAACTCGCGCGGTCGGGGGCGACCACGGCAGCACGTGGAGCGGACGCGAGTCGATGTCGCAGACTACCCCGAGACAGGTAACCCTCACGCTGGCCGAGGTGACGACGCCGCACTGCGCACGCAGGCGGCAACGGTCGTCCGGGTTTATGGGATACTCGGGAGGAACTCCCGGAACTTTACCCTACGGCTGGGTCACCCCGCTGTCAAGCGAATTTGGGGCCGGAGCCCGCGACCCCACTAGGGAAGTGGGGGGCCGCCGCCACCGTCGGGAGGAGGTGGCACGTCGCAGGTGACCTCGAATTCGGCGTTTACGGTATCGGCTGGGGCCACCACCACCGTCAGGGGATTCTCCCCCGGGACGGTGCTGCAGTTGGACGCCATGCCCTCCAGGCTCACCTGGTAGCTCCCGGCCTCGAGATCGTTCACGTAGAGGGTATCCAGGATCCCAATGCCCTGCCCGTTATTGACCGACACCATGTACCCATTGGCGTCGAAATCGGTGCCCACGGTTGTGGCGACTACCAGGATCGTGCCGTCGGTTGACGCACCGGCAGGGTCATCCCCGCATGAAACCGAGGCCATCGTGCCGGCGCCGAGCAATATCAGCCGGAGCGCGGTGCTTCCTTGCTTGCGAAGGTAATCCATCGTGCTGCTCGCTTTCGAAGCGTACACACGGGTTACGGAATGGCCGGCTGAATGTCTTGCGGCAGCGGGCGGGTGTCAATACGCTCGCCCGGTGTCGAATAGAGACGTTCCTGTGTCGGGTCAGCAACACAGCGGGGCCGCGGTCAGCGGGTCAGCGGGTCAGAGGAAACGAGTAAACGCGGGTCCGAGTGTCAGCAGCAGCGGGTGGGGCCGCCTTCGTATCGGCTGCGCAAGTATTCGGCGTAGTACTCCCGTTCGTCGGGAACCGGCGTGCCCGGATGACACCGACGGAGATGCTCGACGTAGCAAGCGTAATCCGGCATACCTGAGATCCGACGAAGGACGAAAGCGAATCGCGCCAGTACTGACCCGCTGTCCCGCTGCCCCGCCGCCCCGCTAACCAGCATACGCAGTCTCCACGAAAGGGGACTCCTGGGTCCTGGCCGGTTTCCGGCGAGTCAGGATCAGCACCCATTCCCGGGCGGAGGCCAGGAGCACCAGGACGGTGACCACCATGAAGGCGACCGTTAGCACCGCATTAAGACGGTCGTTGAAGATGAGGCGGGCACCGAGCGCACCGTCGATCGTCCCGCTCGCCGCCCGCGCCGCGGTCTGGGCGGCGTGAGCCAGGAATCCGAGACGGGGATCCTCCGCGAACACCTTCTGCCATCCGGCGGTCAAGGTAGCGGCTAGGAGCCAGGTAAGCGGCAGCAAGGTTACCCAGGCATACCGCGCCTTGCCGCTCTTGATGATCAACGTGGTGCCGACGCAGAGCGCCACCGACGCCAGCAGTTGATTGCTGATTCCGAACAACGGCCACAGGGAGTTGATGCCCCCGAGGGGATCCAGCACCCCCTGGACGAGGAAGTAGCCCCAGCCGGCCACCACCAGGGCTGAGGCCAGCACCGTGCTCGGGTACCAGGACGTCCGGCCCAGCGGGCGCCAGATCTGGCCGGCGAGCTCCTGAAGCATGAATCGGCCCACGCGGGTGCCGGTATCGACCGTGGTCAGGATAAACAGCGCCTCGAACATGATGGCAAAGTGGTACCACAGTGCCATGAGGCCCTGACCGAACGCGCTGCTGAAGATGTGGGCCATGCCCACCGCCAGTGACGGAGCGCCGCCGGTGCGGCCGAGCAGGCTCTTCTCCCCTACGGATGCCGCCAGCGCGTCGATCTGCTCCGGGGTCACGGTAAACCCCCACCCGCGGATCACCTCGGCCGCGGTGTGTACGTTCCCGCCCAGCGTGGCGAGGGGTGCATTGATGGCGAAATAGATCCCCGGATCCAGCAGCGCGGCCGCGCAGAGGGCCATGACCGCGACGAACGATTCCATCAGCATACCACCATAGCCGATGAGCCGGGCGTCGCTTTCCCGGACGAGCATCTTCGGTGTGGTGCCCGACGCCACCAGCGCGTGGAAGCCGCTGATGGCGCCGCAGGCGATGGTGATGAATGCGAAAGGGAACAGCTTCCCGGCGAACACCGGTCCCGTCCCATCGATGAACGGCGTGACGGCCGGAAGCTTGAGTGGCGGGAGCACGAGAACGATCCCCAGTGCCAAAAGGAGGATGGTTCCGATCTTCATGAAGGTGGAGAGATAGTCACGGGGGCAGAGCAGCATCCAGACCGGAAGTACGCTGGCAATGAATCCGTACCCGATGATCCCGTAGGCAATGGTGAGTCCGGAGTAGGTGAAATAGGGAGAGAGCGTGGCAGACTCGGCCACGTACCTCCCGCCCACCAGCGCCAACAGCAGGAGGGCCACGCCAACCGCCGACGCCTCCAGCGTTCGGCCCGGACGCCAGACCTTCATCCAGAAGCCCATCAGGACTGCGATGGGGAGGGTGCACAGGATGGTGAACACTCCCCACGGGCTGTCCTTCAGTGCGTTCACCACGACCAGTGCCAGCACGGCCAGCAGAATGACCATGATGGCGAGCACCGCCACCATGGCCAGCAGGCCGGTGACCGGTCCGGTTTCCTCCTTGGCCATTTGTCCCAGCGACTTGCCGTCCCGCCGCATGGAGCCGAACAGGATGACGAAATCCTGTACTGCGCCCCCCAGGACCACACCGAAGACGAGCCAGATCGTCCCCGGCAGGTACCCGAACTGGGCGGCGAGCACCGGCCCCACCAGCGGCCCGGCGCCCGCTATCGCGGCAAAGTGGTGTCCAAACAGAACCCAGCGCGAGGTGGGGACGAAGTCTCGCCCATTGGTGAGCCGCTCAGCCGGCGTGGCCCGCCGGTCGTTGAGACCCAGCACCCGATCAGCCAGGAACCGGCTATAGAAACGATAGGCGATGAGGTAGGTGCCGACGGCGGCGAGCACCACCCAGGCGGCGTTGATGGTCTCCCCACGGTGCAGCGCGAGCACGCCCCAGGCCACCGCCCCAGTCAGGGCGACGAGCAACCAACCGATGTGTTTTAGCGACATGGATCTAAGGTATAACTCCGTCCCAGGCTCCTTGCTCTACCCCCGAACGCCCCGTACCTTCGGATTCCATGCCATTGCCATCCTTCGGTTTCGGCCACCGGCCCTCGTGGGAACACGAGGCGCCGGAGGGAAGCGGGACTGCGCTCGAAGATCCCCGCCCCCAGCCGATCGGCAAGGGGTGGCGCGGCAAGGTCGCCATCGTGACCGGAGGGGCCACCGGCCTCGGCCGGCACATCTCGATGGAGTTCGGCAAGCTGGGGTGTCACGTGGCGTTCTGCTTCGTGAGTCTGCCGGGTCGGGACGTGACCGAGCAGGCGCTCCTGACTGAAACCTCCCTCACCGCCATGGGGGTGGAAGTCCTCGCCCTGCGCTGCGACGTCCGCGACCGGGGCGCGGTGGAGCGGTTCGTCCAGGAGGCCAAGCAGCGGCTGGGCGGCGTCCACTTCCTGGTGAACAACGCCGGCATAGCGAACGACGGCGCTCTCTGGCGCCTCTCTGAGCAAGCCTGGTCCGAGGTCATGGATACCAACGTGACCGGGGCCTTCAACTGCATCCGCGCTGTGGCGCCGATCTTTCGCGCCCAGCACTATGGCAAGATCGTCAGCGTCAGCGCCCACCAGGCCGAGCGTCCCGGCTTCGGCGTGGCCAATTACGCCGCCAGCAAGGCCGCCTTGCTCGGTCTGACCCGGGCCGCGGCGGTCGAGCTCGGCCCCGCCAACGTCAACGTCAACGCCGTCGCACCCGGATTCATCCGCACCGAGCGCATGGCCATGCTTCCGTCCGAAGTCATCGAGCGGGCGCAGAAGAGCTCGGTTCTGGGCCGGGTGGCCGAGCCGGACGACGTGGCCCACGTCATCTCGTTTCTCTGCTCCGATTCGGCGCGCCACATCACCGGCCAGACGATCGTGGTGGATGGAGGGTTGTCGTTGGAGTGATTACCTTTCCGCACCCTGAAGCCCCACAATCGGTAACCATCATTGACTAGACATCCGACCTTTTCGATTCCGAGCTTTACGCTCCTGGTCTCACTCATATCTCCGGCCTGTGCCGGGGCCCAGCGAGACCCGTTTGCCAATAGCACCACCACTGCTCCATCCAGCTCCACGACAGAGCCGATTGCGGTTCTGCCTACCGCTCGGATCAGCGGTCAGACGGTCGCTATTCTTCCGATCACGCTTGTCGTCGCCGATCCCATCCTCCAGGCCGACTCAGTATACGCCGCCTACTCGGACCGGCGCGCGGCACTCGCCCGTGCCGATTCGCTGGTCAGCGAAGGAGTCGTCAGCCGCTCGCCGGAGGTGACCTGGATCCCGCCGCGCGAGCTTCGGAAGATGGCTCGGCGTTCCGCGGGCTACCTGGTGGACCCGGACCAGATGGGGCAGGCGGTGCTTCGGGGGCCAAAGATCCTCGTCGTGCCCGACCCACTTCGCTCGTCGCTTCGCAGCCTCATGGCAGTAGCCGGGGGTAGGCTCGTGCTGGTGCCGGCGGCCATCGGGTTCGGACCCGAGGCTGACGGGCGGATCCGCGCGGACCTCTCGCTCGTGATCGCGGACGCGCGCACCGGCAAGGTGGTGTGGCGCTCCCTCGCCTATGGCCGCGGCAAGTCGCCCGATGAGGCGTTGAACGCCGCCCTGGCCGCCGTTCTCCCGCTCGACGGGGGCCAATGACGTACGATGTGACACTGATACCGGGTGATGGCATCGGGCCCGAGATCACGGCTGAAACGGTCAAGGTCCTGGAAGCTACCGGCCTCCGGTTCAACTGGGACGAAGAGCTGGCCGGGGTGGCGGCGGTGGACGCGACTGGAACCCCACTGCCCGACGCCACCGTCGAAAGCATCCGCAAGAACTCGCTCGCGCTCAAGGGCCCGCTCACCACCCCGGTAGGCATCGGATTCCGGTCGGTCAATGTCGGACTTCGGAAAGAGTTCGAGCTCTTCGCCAACGTACGTCCCGCCCGCACGATCATCCCCGGGGGCCGTTTCGAGAACGTTGATATCGTGCTGGTCCGGGAGAACCTGGAGGGACTCTACATCGGGGTGGAGCACTTCGTGGCTATCGGTGACGATCCCCGCGCGGTAGGTGAGTCCCTGGCCATCGTGACCCGCCACGGCTGCGAGCGAATCGTTCGCTACGCCTTCGAATACGCACTCAAGCATGGCCGGCGTAAAGTCACCATCGTGCACAAGGCCAACATTCTCAAGATGGTCAGCGGCCTCTTCCTCGAGGTGGGTCAGACCATTGCCAAGGAGTACGTCGGGCGGGTGGAATCCAACGACATGATCGTGGACAACACTGCCATGCAGCTGGTTCTGAGGCCAGAGCAATTCGACGTGATGGTCACCACCAACATGTTCGGGGACATCCTCAGCGACGAGGTTTCCGGTCTGGTTGGTGGGCTCGGCCTTGCTCCGGGAGCCAACATCGGGACGAAAGCGGCGATCTTCGAGGCGGTCCACGGCAGCGCGCCGGACATCGCCGGAAAGGGGGTAGCCAATCCCTCGGCACAGATGCTGGCGGCCGCCATGATGCTGGACCACATCGGGGAGCTGGATCGTGCCCAGAGGATTCGAGACGCCATCGCTGTCACGATCGTGCGGGACGGGATTCGAACCCGGGACCTCGGTGGGACCGCCTCGACCATGGAGTTCGGAAGTGCTGTCGCCAAGCGGGCTGCCTGAGGTCCCTTGCGCCGGGTGCGGGCGGCGGATCTCCGGTTTGCCCTGGGGAGACCTCTGCCCCGAGTGCCTCGCCGAGCGGAAGGGGCGTGCAAGTCGCCTGGCCGGCCGCATCTCCCTCGCGGCGACTGCGCTGATGGCGGCGTACGTCGCCCTTCGCATTCCGACCGACCCGATGGCCCGGCTCTATGCGGGGATCGCGGTGCTGGCCACCTACATCATCGTCCGGCGAATCGCCACTCGAGTGGCAATGGAGTATCTCAAATGACGGCTAGGGCAGCGGGGCCGCGGGTCCGCGGGGCAGAAGAC
>JBKJZM010000067.1:0-8531 GCA_046715295.1 Gemmatimonadales bacterium
CTCCAGCCTCCGGCGGTGCACCTCCGGGTGGACGATTCGGTTGAGATCTGCGAGCGCCCTGGGGTCCGCCAGCACCCTTGCTCGAAGCGCCCCCCGGTCCAAACTCCCATTCGCCGTGATCAGTTCGGCCCCGAACCGCGCAGCAATCAGCTTAAGCACAGGCTGGCCCGGTGCCTGGGCCTCGCGGACCAACTGGTCAGCGTCAATTACTGTCGCTCCCCAGCGCCGAAAAAGCTCAGCGACCGTGGATTTGCCAGCAGCAATGTTACCCGTTAACGCGACAGATAGCATGCAAATTCACCACAGAGGCACAGAGGACACAGAGGGATCTGGACCAGCCGGAGCTGAATCCTCAGAGAAGAGCTGTTTGATCCTCGTCTCGCAGGGGAACCTTATGACAATGCCTGCATCGAGCCTGATAACTCTCGCGGCCGCCAATCATGATCGTCGGTGAGTCGTACCTCGCCGGTTTTCCGTCAATGAGACGCTGATTACGGCAGGCGGGATCGCCACAGATGACACAGATGGCCTGCAGCTTGTCCACCATCTCCGCAGTGGCCATGAGCTCGCCCATGAAGCCGAACGGCTCGCCCCGAAAATCGGTGTCGGTACCGGCCAGAATGACCCGAATCCCCCGGCTGGCCAGCAGCGAGGAGACGCTGACGATCTGCGGATCCAGGAACTGAGCCTCGTCGATGGCCACAATCTGAATGTCGGGACGCACCAGGCGGAAGATCTCGCCCGCGGAATCCACCGGAATGGCCTCGAGCTCGGTGCCGTTGTGGCTTGCCACGCTGTAGAGGCCCGCATAGCGGCTGTCGAGATGAGACTTGAAGACCTGAACCTTGCGCCGGGCGATGGTGGCTCGCCGGATACGGCGGATAAGCTCTTCGCTCTTGCCGCTGAACATGACACCGCTGATGACCTCGACCCATCCGGGGTGCATCCCGTAGTTCATCAACCATTCTCCGCTGGGTGAGATACCGGCTGCAAATGTAGAGGGCCCCGCAGGAAACTCCAGGCATCTTGCGGCCGCTTCACCGGAGCGACGATATTCGTCCGCCTCATCCGGATCTTCCATCCTCAAGGAGCGCGTGTGAACAAGCAGGATCTCGTTGCTGCCGTCGCCAAGCAACTCGGCCTGACCAAGGCCAGGGCAAACGAGATCGCCGAGCTGTTCTTCGCGCCCACCGGTGTCATTGCCTCCGAGCTCCGGCGGGGCGGAAAGGTGGCCATCAGCGGGTTTGGGAGCTTCGAGGCTCGGAAACGGGCGGCTCGAGAGTGGCGCGACCCGCGCACCGGCAAAGCGGTCAACATCAAGGCGTCGATGGTGCCGGCGTTCAGGGCCAGCCGGGCCCTGCGAGATCAGGTCAACAAGAAGCGGTAATCTTACCGCCGTGCGGTTGGGCTGCCTTCCCGGCGGGGCGAACGGGTCGGTCCTCGATCCACGCGGGCGGTGACCTTGCGCCGCCGGATGGTCACGCCGTTCAGGGCCAGGGCTACCTTCTCCGCATCCTGCGCTGGAATCTCGATGAGCGAGTAGGCCTCCCTCAGCTCGATCCGCCCGATCTTCCCCCGTTCGACCCGCAGGTCCTTCGTCAGCACCGCCACGAAATCATTTGCGGTAGCGCCGTCTTTCTTCCCCACTCCAACGAAGAGCTTGGCTGTGGCCGGAATGTCGGACACGCGCGCCGGCGCCTCCGCCGGGCCGGAGCTAGTCCAAAGGTCGAAAAGCGCCGCGGCCACGGCGGCTGCGTCATGCCGCTCGAACAACGGCGCCAGGGTGAGGAGCGCGCGGTCCGGTTTTCCGGTTTCCAGGGCTTTCACGATCGCCGCGCGCTGGCCGGCCGCGGCAGCGGTAACCGTGTCCACGATCCCGGGAAGCGCGAGCGGTCGGCGGAGCGTCGCGATCCGCGCGGCGTAGCTCTCGGTGCCGGGGGGAACCAGCAGCACCACCTCGCCGATTCTGGCCAGCTGCTGGAGGCGCTCGGCGGTGGGCAGATCGAACGCCACGATAGTCTCGGCCGCGGGTGCGTCGCCCGTCACCAGGCGGAGCTCGGGGTCCGCCAGCGCCACCGCCTGGGCAATCGCCGGATGATGGCTCCTGTCCGCCGTCCATATGACCATAGACCCCGGATCGAGCAACTCCACCAGCTCCGCCAGGGCGGGGACCCGCCGCGCCCAGGAAACGCTCACGGTCCGAACCGGTCCGCTCGCCGCGCCCCCGAGCGCCGGGGCCCCGGTGGTCAGCGCCTTCCGGGCATACCGCTCCACCAGGGCCTCCACCCGCTCCGGGGCAGCGGTGTAGATCACCCGCTGTGTCTCCTTGGGCAGATCCTGCATCAGCGCAGTGATGCTGTCGTCTTCGCCCCAACTCTCGGGCCAGGCCAGGAAGAGTGAGGTGAGGGAGTCCATAGTGAGCGCGGAGCGGCTGAGAAGGGTCAGCGCCGTCTCCGGGCTGGCGATGACCAGGTCCACGGCATCCGCCTTGAGGCGCCGCACCGCCCGCGCCGTTCCGTGCGCCACCTGCACTCTGATGTTGCCCTCCTGAGCCAGCGCATGAGCCAGGCCCCCCCACTCGTCGAGCTGGCCGGGAGGCGAGAGCAGGAGTGCGCGGCCCCCTTCAGCGAGGCGGCTGAGAACTCCGGCCAGTGCCGGCGCGGCGTAGGCCGGGACCGGTGGAGTCGATGCCACCAGGTTGTGACCCCGGGCGGCCGTGGGGGCGGCGTCTCGGGCCCCCGCATCGTCCGCAGTCCAGCCGAGTCGTGCCAGAGCCGCAGCGATGGGCGGCGTGAGATGGAGGTCTTGGAAGGAGGGCAACGGGTCTCCGCTGGGCAGGTGCATTGAGGCTGCGTCCGACGAAGCTAAGCTCCCCGGAGAAGAGGTCCAAGGGGCGCGCGGCGCCGGTCGGCGCGGCCGTTGACATCACTGGGCCGGCGACAAAAGTTTCCCCTGACCAGCCCCACTTCACCTCAGATTCGGACCGATGATGCCTGACCCATTGTCGCTGAACGTCCAGCATCTCAAGGCTTCCGAGACGGTCGCGATCAGCAATGAGGCCAAACGCCGAAAAGCCGCTGGAGAGGACGTCCTGGATCTTGGGGTAGGCGAGCCGGACTTCGACACGCCGACAGCTGTCGCGCAGGCCGGCATTCAGGCCATTCAGAAGGGGATGACCCGGTATCCGCCCAACGTTGGAATCGCGGAGCTCCGGGCCGGAATCGCCAATCAGCTCTCGATCATGTCGGGCGGTCGCGCGGTCAACCCCGACAACATCGTGGTGAGCTCGGGATCGAAGCAGTCGATCTTCAATGCCTGCTTCACCCTCTTCGGCCCCAGGGACCGGGTCCTCATTCCTTCGCCCGCCTGGGTCTCGTACCCCCAGATCGTCCATCTCACCCGGGCCGAGCCGGTCCTGGTGCCCGGCGACCAGGAATGGGGCCTCAAGGTCAGCGTGAAGGATCTGGACCGGGCGAGCCACAAGCTCACGCGCGGACTCATTCTCTGCTCCCCCTGCAACCCCACCGGCGCGGTGTATACCCTCGCGGAGTTGAAGGCCATTGCCGAATGGGCCCGCAAGAATGACGTCTGGATCATCTCGGATGAGATCTACCGCCGCATCAACTACGGCCCGGGTCCAGCTCCATCGCTGCTGGATCTGCCCGACGAGCTGCTCGAGCGCACGGTCATCATTTACGGTGCGAGCAAGGCGTACGCGATGACCGGATGGCGGATCGGCGCCGCGCTGTCGCCACCCCACCTCACCAAGGCCATGGCGGCGCTCCAGTCTCACACCACAACCGGGGCCAATCATCCGGCCCAGTGGGCGGCTGCGACCGCGTTCACCGATGAGCGGGTGGACGCCGAAATCGGTCGCATGGTGGCAGCGTTCCGCCGCCGCCGTGACTACCTGGTGGACCGGTTTCGCAGTGAAGCTCCCGGGATCGAGTTCGTCGAGCCGCATGGCGCCTTCTACTTCTTCTTCCGCGTGGACGGTATCCGAGAGGCCGATCCGGTCACCGGCCAGAGCTTCTGCGAGCAGCTGATGACACAGGAGGGTGTGGCCCTGGTCCCGGGGGCCGCGTTTGCCGACGACCGCTGGGTACGGCTGAGCTACTCGGTTTCGGATGCCGACCTGGAGAAGGCGCTGGACCGGATCCTGCGTTTGATCCGGCGTCTCGCATCGGCCCGCGCGGCCTGAGGCGGGCGTCATGAGTATGGATGCCCGCATCGAACCGCTGAGTGCAGCGCTGCCGTCGATCAATTGGCGGTGGGATTCCGAGACCGACATTCTCTCCGGCGCCTTCAAGGGCAACCGGAAGAGCGGGGGGCTCACCGGCTCGGTGGAGCTGACCGATGCCGAGGGGTCGGTCGCCGTGCTGGACGTCAGCAACGGGGTGATTTGCGGGCTCGACGTGGTGGTGTGGCCCGAGGTCATCTCCGTGGCCGAGCTCAAGGTTCCGGCCAAGCTGACGGATGGCCGAGTGGTTCTGCCCGCCCGCCCATCCAGACCCGGCGTCGCCTCGGTCGAGGTGGACACCACCCTGTCGGTGCAGACCAACGCTACCGAAAGCGTGTTTCACCTGCAGATCGGGCCGAAGCGGCCGGTCGAGGGGGTGAGGGCGGCCGACAACTTTTACATCGAAGTGGATCAGCAGGGGGGGCTGGCCGGGTTCTGGCTGACCAACGTGCCGGCCTTCACGCCCCTGGAAGACGATTAGGCCGCTCGGTCGGACTCCTCCAGAAATCCTCTCAGTTGACGCGATACCAAGGACGCGTAGTAGCCATCCTTCGCCAGCAGCTCCGCATGGTTGCCGGACTCGGCTATCTCTCCGTTCTTGATGACCACGATCCGGTCGGCGTCACGCACCGTGGACAGGCGATGGGCAATCACGAAGGCCGTCCGGCCGCGTAGCAGGGTCTTGAGCGCGCGCTGGATCAGGTGCTCGGATTCGGTGTCGAGGGCCGATGTGGGCTCGTCCAGAATGAGAATCGGAGGGTCCTTCAACAGCGCACGCGCAATGGCGACCCGCTGCCGCTGCCCGCCGGAGAGCCGGCTCCCCCGCTCCAGTACTATGGTGTCGTAACCCTCCGACAGGGCCATGATGAAGTCATGGGCGTGAGCGGCCCTGGCCGCAGCCTCGATTTCCGCCTGGGTCGCCTCCGGCCGGCCGTACCCGATGTTGGCCCGCACCGTGTCGTTGAACAGATGCGCGTCCTGGAACACCACCCCAATCTGGCTGCGCAAGGAGTGCTGGGTCATGTCGCGGATATCGACGCCGTCTACGGCGATGGAGCCTTCGGTGACCCGATAGAACCGCTGGAGCAGGGCGGAGAGCGTGGTCTTGCCACTGCCGCTGGGGCCGATCAGCGCGATCGTCTCGCCCGGGCGTGCCGTGATGCTGATGTCTTTCAACACCGCAGACCCCGGCTGATAACCGAAGCTTACCCGGCGGAACTCCACCTCGCCCCGAATGGGCCGGAGATCCGCCGCCCCCGGGCTATCGGCGACGACATCATCCGCATCCAGGATATTGAAGATGGCCTCCAGCGAGACGGTGACCTTCCGAAGCGTCTGGTAGGTATTGGTGAGGCCCTGGACCGGACCGAAGAGCCCCCCGATGTAGCCCAGAAAAGCCAGCAGCGTTCCTACCGTCATCTCGCCCCGGGTAATCAGGTAGCCCCCAGCCGCCAGTGCGATCAGGCGGGCGGCGGTGGCGGCCAGGGTGCGAAGGGTACCCGTCAGGTTATCGGTGCGCACACCCCGCCGCACCACCTCATTTCCCTCCCGCACGCCCTGCATGAAACGTCGCTTTTCGACTTCCTCCATGGCGAATCCCTTCACCGTCATCATCCCGGCCAGCACCTCATTGAACCGCCCATAGATCGAGTTCCAGCGCTCGACCAGGCGGCGCTCGCGGTGCATTTGCTCCGGTGCGGCCCAGGCGCCGATCAGGGCCGGAATCGGAGCGATGATCATGACGGCAAGTGCCAGTCGCCATTCCATGCGCAGCATCGCGGCTATGGACAGTGCCAGATACAGTAGCGTGGGCAGGAAATTGAACGCGGTCTCACAGAAGGCGGTGACGCACCCGGTGATGCCCGCGTTGATCCGGTTCATGGTGGCGCCAATGGTCTCGCCCTGGTGGAACGACATCGGGAGCGCATTGAGCTTGCTCATGACGGTCTCCCGAATCGTATAGTCGACCCCTAGCCTGACGTCCCAGCTCAGGACTCCAAGCCATGCCTGGAGGCCGGCCCGGGCCAGCTCCAGAACGATGAGGCCGGACATGATCATCCCCAGACGGGCCATCCCGGTCCCATGCTCCAGCGCATCGAAGAGGTATTTCATCAGCAGCGGGTCGACCGCGCTCAGCGCAGCGAGCAGCAAGGCGAGCGAGGTCACTCCGGTCAGCGTACGACGGTAGGGACGAACGAATTGGAGGGACCGCTTGGCTAGTTCAAACCCGGTACTTTTCATTTCGATCTTCGAATGGGGGTAGCAGGCGAGCGCGTGCTACCCGATGAGCAAGTTCAATGCCCCTTGGACGGGCGGCGTTCGTAGGGGGGAGAAGCCGGGAGGGACAAGCTAAGCACAAGTACCTGAATGGGTTGCTCCATAACCATTTAGCTGTCATCTAGCGGCGAGGTGAGCGAGCCGCCCTCACTTCGCATTGCCGAGGACTCTTGATGAGCCCATCGGTAGCCGGCCAGAGTGACCCGCGTCCTGCACGAGCGTCACTCGACCGCTTCTCCGGAGATACGCCATGAATCTCGACTCCATTCGCCGTGCGGTCCGGGCCCGGGGGCTGACGCCCGCCACCCTGGTGCCAGAAGCCAGTGGCGGCCGCATCGAGGAGGCCTGCATCAGACCGGCACGCGTGGTCGAAGGCGACTCCCTCCGCATGATCTCGATTGGCGCGGGCGAAGCGTGGCCCGGGTCGCTCGCCTATCTCGATGGTATCCAGCGATCGGAAATCCTCGCCTATGACGGCAGTGCACCCATCCTGGTGGCAGAAATCGCGGCCGCTGTGCGCGTGCGGGAGGAGCGCCGGCTGCGAACCGCCGTGGAAGCAAGGCGGAAGGTGGCCCTGGGCCGGCCGTCGGCATTAGCGGCCGCCGGCGATGCCTTGGGTGAGTTGGAGGCCATTCCGCTTCCTGACGATGAGCCGCCGCACCCGCTGCGGGACCTGGTCAACGTCGCCCACGCGGTGGACCAGGCGCGAGGTGCGCTCGAGGTCGTCGTCGGGGACCGCTACCGGACCGCCTCCGATGGCTGGCTGGTGCTGGACGGCTCGCTGGCGGTGAGTCCCCGATGGGCCGAGGATCCTCGAATAGTGGCAATCTCGAAGAGTCACTCGATCCTGCCGTTCGACGGCGCGGACCTCGAGCAATACCTGCGGTTGCCCTGCGCTCATCGCTCCTCGGTCTACGCGCCGGCCACCCGGAGCCTCGCGCCGGTACGGGCCTGGGGGCTCAGGCTGTGGCCTTGGGAAGGAAAGGATCTGCTCCACGGCCTGGTCCGGGTGGAGGTGGCGCCCACGAACGGGGCAACCGAACGGGCCAACGAGCTCTCGCGCTGGGTCCTGGCGGAGCGGGCGCCGGTCAGCGCTCCCGACCGGCGCTGGGACCGGCTGCTGTACGGAATTCATAGTGTGGAGCAATACCTGAGAGCCAGAACGGCGTAAACATCTACAGTTCGCGCCTCGACAGGGCATATTTCTGTTTATGACTGTCACTCTCCCGCTCGGCCGAGTCGTGGCTACCGAGCTCAAGCCCTCGACTCCTCATCAGTTTCATTTCTGGACCGCCCGCGAGTCGCCCATCGGCATCGGCGCCATCGTGCGGGTCGAGGAGAACGGCCGGGTGGTGTTTGGTGTCGTCACCGATGCCTTTGCCTATTCGGATCTGGTTACGCCGATGCACGCAGTCATCGGCGCCGACGGGGACCCGGTGGCCGCCGGCACCGAGCCGACTGCTCGGACAGAGATCCGGCTCTTTACCGCGGCTGTGCTCCGGCAGATCCCCGAGGAGCCACTCCAGCCAGTGCCCTTGGGGCCGGTCTGGCTCGCCTCGGATGCGGACGTGGTCCTGGCGCTCCGGATGGACGCGTACACCGGTGGCGAACGGGCCACCGGCATTCCGGTGGGGCTCTACGCCGCCGGAGGACTAGAGGCCCCGGTATATCTCGACTGCGATTTCCTTCTCGGTCCGGAAGCCGCGCACCTCAACATCACCGGCGTGTCCGGTCTCGCCACCAAGACCAGCGCCGTCGAGTTCATGCTCGGCAGCATCTTCCAGACCTTTCCCAGTCACAAGGGCACCGTCGGGGCGGTCTGCTTCAACGTGAAGGGGCCCGACCTGTGCTTCCTCGACCAGCCCGCCGCGCTGGGCGAAGTGGATACCCGCCAATACGCGCGTCTCGGCCTCAAACCCGAGCCGTTCGAGAACGTGCGGTACTATGCGCCGCTCAAGCCGGACGGAGTAAACCTGAACAGCCTCCGGACCAACGAGGCGCTGGCCGGCAACAC
>JBKJZM010000068.1:0-2976 GCA_046715295.1 Gemmatimonadales bacterium
GAATGGCACAGCCCCAACTGCAGGACCTGCTCGAAGCCGGCGTCCATTTCGGCCACCAGACCCGGCGGTGGAATCCGAAGATGCGACGCTTCATCTTCGCCGAACGCTCCGGCATTTACATCATCGATCTCCAGAAAACGCTTCGCCAGATCGGCAAGGCGCAGGAGCTCCTGAAAAGCGTGGTGCTCAAGGGCGAGGGGGTTCTCTTCGTCTGCACCAAGAAGCAGCTCAAGGCCGTCGTCCAGGCGGAAGCCGAGACCGCGGGCGCGTTCTACGTCACCGAGCGCTGGCTGGGCGGCATGCTGACCAACTTCCAAACGCTGAAGAAGCAGATCCGCCGGCTCCGCGAGCTGGAGCAGGGAGAAGCCGAAGGCGATTTCGAGAATTACACCAAGAAGGAAAAGCTGCTCTTCGAGCGCGAGCGGGTGAAGCTCAGCCGGAACCTGGAGGGCATCAAGGGAATGGGTCGCGTTCCCGGCGCCCTCTTCGTGGTAGACGCCAAGAAGGAAAAGATCGCCGTTGCGGAGGCCAACAAGCTGGGGATCCCGGTCGTGGCCATCGTGGATACCAACGCCGATCCGGACGTGATCACCGTGCCGGTCCCCGGCAACGACGACGCGATCCGCTCCGTCTCGCTCATTACGGCCGCCCTGTCCGACGTGATCAAGGAGGCCCGGTCCCAGATGCCGATGCGCGAGGTCACCGAGGATCTCGAAGCGGAGACCTACAGCACCGACGCGGGCAGCGAGGGCGACAGTGAGGCCGATCGCAAGCGTCGGCGCCCGCGCCGCAAGCGGCGGCCGAAGCCCGAGGCCATTGCGGCCCGGCTCAAGACCGACGCCGATGCCGAGGGGGTCGCCGAGACGGCGGTGCCCGAAGCGGTGACCGACGCGGGCGCATAGGACCACCCGGACCCCTGGCATTTACCGCCGCTCTCGGGCCGTGCAGGCCGTGAGCGGCGGCTTTACTATTCACCCCTGAGTTGACCCCGGTTGGAGACTATGGCTAGCACGACGATTTCACCCAAAGACGTAAGCGAGCTCCGGACCCGCACCGGCGCCGGCATGATGGACTGCAAGCGCGCCCTGGAAGAGGCCGCGGGCGACCTCGATAAGGCATCGGAGATCCTTCGCAAGAAGGGGATCGCCAAGGCCGAGAAGCGCACCGGCAAGACCGCGTCAGAAGGGCTGGTGGTGAGCTACATCCACCACAACAGCCAGGTGGGCGTGCTGGTGGAGCTCAACTGCGAGACCGACTTCGTCGCTCGCACCGACGAGTTCGGCCAGCTGGCGCGCGAGATCGCGCTGCATATCGCATCCGCCGATCCGATCGGCGTAAACCCCGAGGACGTGCCGGCCGACCTGCTCGACCGCGAGCGGCGGATTGCCGAGGAGCAGGTGGCCAAGGACGGCAAGCCACAGAACATCCGCGCCAAGATCGTCGAGGGCAAGCTGAAGAAGTTCGTGGCCGAGCGCACCCTCAGCGAGCAGCCGTACGTGAAGGATGACTCCAAGACGGTCGGCCAGCTACTGAAGGAAGCATCGGGTAAGCTGGGCGAGGCAATCTCGGTTCGGCGCTTTGCCCGGTTTAAGATCGGGGAAGCCTGATGGCTCTCGCCTACACCCGCGCCCTGCTCAAAATCTCGGGCGAGGCGCTGGCCGGCGATAAAGAGTTTGGCCTCGACTACCAGGTCGTCGAGGCTTTTGCCGAAGAAATCAAGGCGGTGCACGCCCTCGGCGTGCACCTGGCGCTGGTCGTGGGTGGCGGCAACATCATTCGCGGTACCTCGGCCAGCCGGGAAGGGCTGGACCGCGTCTCGGCCGACTACATGGGCATGCTCGGCACCGTCATCAACGCCCTGGCGCTGCAGGACGTCCTGGAGAAGATCGGGGTCGATACCCGCGTCATGACCGCCATCCGGATGGAGTCGGTGGCGGAACCCTATATTCGCCGGCGTGCCATTCGCCACCTGGAGAAGGGCCGGCTGATTATCTTCGCCGCGGGCACCGGCAATCCGTTTTTCTCCACCGACACCGCGGGTGTGTTGCGAGCACTGGAAGTGGATGCCCAGGTGATTCTGAAGGCGACGAACGTGGACGGGATCTACACCGGCGATCCCCGAACTGACCCCACCGCCACCTTCATCCCGGAGCTCACTTTCCAGGAAGCCATCGTCAAGAACTACGCCGTCATGGACGCCAACGCCTTCGGCCTGTGCAAGGCCAACCAGCTTCCGATCGTCGTCTTCAACATCAACCAGCCCGGGGCCATCACGCGCGTGCTGCGGGGTGAGCGGGTAGGGACCATCGTCCGATGAGCACCATCCCCGAACTGACCAAGCACGCCCGGGAACTGATGCACCGAGCGGTAGAGAGCACCAAGCGCGAGTTCGCCTCTATCCGCAGCGGGAAGGCCAGCGTTTCGCTGCTCGATCTGGTTCGCGTCGAGGCCTACGGCAGCACCGTCCCGCTGAACCAGGTCGCGATGGTCGCGGCGCCCGAGCCCCGACTTCTCACGGTACAGCCGTTCGACAAGTCCCTCACCCAGGTCATCGAGAAGGCAATCCGCGACTCCGATCTGGGGCTGAACCCCGCTACACAGGGCAACCTGATCCGGGTGCCGCTGCCCGCGCTCTCGGAGGAGCGGCGCCGGGATCTGGTGAAAGTGGTCCACAAGCTGGGGGAAGAGGGACGCATTGCCGTCCGCCATGCGCGCACCGAAGTTCTCTCCAAGGTCAAGAAGCTCGAAAAAATCTCGGAGGACGACAAGGCCCGCGCCGAGAAGGAAGTCCAGAAGCACACCGACGACCATATTAAGCAGATCGAGGGACTCATTCACTCGAAAGAGGCGGAGATCCTGGAAGTCTGACCGGATGAGCAACGACCTGCTGCAACAGTTGCGGGTGCACGGGGCCGTGCCGGCCCACGTCGCCATCATCATGGACGGCAATGGCCGCTGGGCCAAGGGCCGAGCGCT
>JBKJZM010000069.1:0-6420 GCA_046715295.1 Gemmatimonadales bacterium
AGTCCCGGCAATCCATTGCCGGCGGTGAAACGATCGCGGCCCCGCTGCAGAAGTCCAAGGTCTTCCCACCGATGGTCATCTCGATGATCGCGGTCGGTGAGCAGACCGGCGGCCTGGACGAGATGCTTACCAAGATCGCCGACTTCTACGACGAGGAAGTGGACGTCGCTGTCTCGTCGCTGCTCTCGCTCATGGAGCCGGTAATGATCGTGGTGCTCGGTGTCATCGTCGGCGGCATGGTGGTGGCGATGTATCTGCCGATCTTCGACATGATGAACGCGGTGCAATAGAGGCAGGGCAGCGGGACAGCGGGGCAGTAACAGCTCCAGAGACGCGACAGTCCAAGGGCCCAGGGAAACCTGGGCCCTTGTCGTATGCGGGTATCGACCCTCACCAGGGCGTCCCTTACCAGTCGGTGGGCTGGTAATCCTTGAGGAACTTGCCCCACACGTGGTCCCCGGAGTTGATCCCGGCGATGATCGGGTCCACGATGCGCGCGGCGCCGTCCACGATGTCCAGGGGCGGATGAAAGCGGTGTTCGGAGACCTTGCGGGCCGCGAGGTCGGCGGGATCCTCGTCCGTGATCCAGCCGGTGTCCACGCTGTTCATGTGGATGCCGTCGCAATAGTAGTCGGCGGCCGCGGTGCGCGTCATCATGTTAAGCGCCGCCTTGGCCATATTGGTGTGCGGATGCCTGGTCGTCTTGAAGTTGCGGTAGAACTGGCCTTCCACCGCTGAGACATTGACGATGTGCTTGTCACGGTCCGGCGTGCGCAGCATCAGCGGCTTTAGTCGCGCGTTCAGGAGAAAGGGTGCCATGGCGTTGACCAGCTGCACCTCCAGCAGCTCCACCGCCGGCACGTCGGCCAGCAGCATTCGCCATGAGTTCCGCTCCCTGAGGTCCACCTGCTGCAGATCCTGATCGAGCTGTCCCTCGGGGAAGTGATGCCTTAGGGGTTGCTGCTCTTCAGGCAGCAGCGGCACCTGGGAGAGCTCGGCCGAGCTGGCCAGCCCGGCGATACTCGGTAGCCGGCGCTCAAATGCAGCCGGGGTGGCCGCCTGCGCTCCATCGAAGTGCAGGTGAGCGCCCCGCCACCCTTCATAGGTCCCCAGCAGCCGGCGCGCCGGCTCCGGCATCCCCCGTAGCGCCGACGTCTCCCGAGCCATCATGTGCTCGTAGAACTGGGGGGGCCGCCGCACGGTCTGGCACGCATTGTTGATGATGAAGTCGAGCCGGTCGCGGGTGGCCAGCAGCTCCCGGCAGAATGCCTCCACGCTCGGCGTATGGCGCAGGTCGAGCCCGAAGATCTCGAGCCGATGCCCCCACTCGGCGAAATCGGGTTCGGTTGCGTACCGGGCCGCGGAGTCCCGGGGGAATCGCGTGGTAACGACGAGATGAGCGCCGGCGCGCAGCAGCTTGATTCCCGCTTGGTAGCCGATCTTGACCCGGCCGCCGGTCAGCAGCGCCACCCGGCCTCGCAGGTCGGCCAGCTCGGTGCGCTTGGTGAAGTTAAATGCCGCGCAGGGCGGGCACATCTGATCGTAGAAGTGGTGAACGACGGTGTACTTCAGCTTGCAGACATAGCAGTGCTGCGGCTCGACCGCCTCCCTGAACCCGGGATCGTCAACCTCGCGCTGCTCGAAGGGGACTGGCGGAAACACGTTCGGGCTGGTGTATACCGCCTGCCGGCGCAGGGTTCTGATGCCGGTCCGGTTGAGCAGGCGATCCTCCTGCTCGACCTTCTCTGCCTTGCGCCGACGGCTGCTGGCTCGCACCAGCTGGCGGCGGCCCGCGGCGTCAGGGGCGTAGACATGGCCCGCGGCCTGTAGCAAGCGCCGTTGCTCGCCGGCAGGGATCTGCACCAGTAATCCACGGTCCGAGACAATCGATTCCAGCAGTTCGGTGGCGAGCCGTACGCGGTCGAGGAAGGTGGTCTCCTGAGCCTCGTCCGGGCGCATGATGTTGGTCTCTGGCATGGCGCGAATTCTAATTGAAGTCTCCTGGTGGGGCCCGCCGTGGCTCGGGGCTATGGCGCAGTGGCCTTGGAATTGCCCTTCGTGTGGCAGTCTACGCCCCCATTCATACCCCAGTCCCAACAGTTCCGGAGGGCTCCATGGTAGGTAATCGATTGGTACTTCTCACGATGGCCATTCTGGTGGGCTGCGGCGGCGAGCGCGACGGCGATGCTGCAGGCAACGGCTCAACCCGCGATCTGCAACGTCCAGCAGTCGACGCCAGCGCCAGTATGAACGATCGGCCATCCAATACGGCGGCCAAGAAGTCGGCGGCCAAAGTCGCAGCCAAGCCCGCAGCCAAAGCCGCGCCCCGGATGCTCGTCACCGGCACCGCGATTTCGGCGAAGTTCGACGCCGGCATCAGCTCCCGCACCCACAAGGTTGGCCAGAAGCTCACCGGCACCGTCTCGTCTGACGTGAAGGACAAGAACGGCCGCGTCGTGATCCCGGCTGGCTCCAAGGTGTACATCACTATCGCCGCAATTCACGAGTCGGAGAGAAAGAGCGACAAGACCGGCAAGCTCGTGCTCACTCCTACCAAGGTGCTGATCGGTGGCCGCAGCTATCCCCTCTCGGGATCGGCCAGCGCCCTCGATCGTACCCTGAAAGACCGGAAGACCAACGCCGGTGACATCGCCAAGGTCGGGGTCGGCATGGGTGCCGGCGCCCTGCTAGGGACCGCCGTCAGCGGTGGCAGCACCAAGGGAGCCGTCATTGGTGGTGTGGCAGGTGGTGCAGTAGGCGCGCAGCGCGCGGTCGAGACTCAGGACCGCGACGTAGTCGTGCCGGTCGGCTCGCGCCTCAAGGTGACCCTGGCTGCTCCGTTCCGCCGCTCGATCTAATGTAGGTCCTGGTCTAGGGAAACCGCCTCGCCTGCCTCCTGCAGGTGGGGCGGTTTCGTGGCTGGCTGCCGGGAGCGAGTCTGCTATACTGGGGAATGTCGAGAGCCTTTGTAAACGAGGACGCCGGGGCCGGAGATGCGGGGCCGCGCTTCCCGCTCCCGGACCGTGAAGATCCAGGATTCGATACCGCGGCAGCCCGCGCCCTGCTTCAGGGAGCCCACCTCGGTGATACTGCCAGTGCGGAATCGGCGACCGGGTACTACTGGGGGGAACCCCGTCTCCGCCCGGTAGTCGAGCGCATTCTGGCTGAGGCGCGTCAGGACGGAAACGAGCGGCTGGAACAGTTGGCGGAGCGGTTCCTCCGCGTGCCGAGCCGCACCCGCAGCTCTGATTGACAGCGCAGTGACTGCGCCCTAGATTCTGCGCCAGAAATCAGGGAAAATGGATCGCCTCGCGGGACCAGTGAATATCCTCCAGGGACCTGCTCACAGCTGGGTCCCTTTTTCGTTAAGCCCGGCGCGGGGGTAAAGTCCGCGAACATTCACTGTCGGCAGGTACGGCATCACCGGACTCCGACGACAAACCAATTAGAGGAGTGCGAAATGGCACGTGCCACCGGAACCGTGAAATGGTTCAACGACGCGAAGGGCTTTGGCTTCATTACCCCGTCCGACGGCCAGAAGGACTGTTTCGTCCACCATTCCGCCATCCAGGGCAGCGGCTTCAAATCGCTGGCTGAAGGCGAAAAGGTGGAGTTCGACATCGTGCAGGGTCAGAAGGGCCCGGCGGCGGAAAACGTCACCAAGGTCAAAGACTGACGAACGAAGGAACGAGCGAACGGGGCCGTCTGGGTAAACCCGGCGGCCCCTTTCGCCCTCTGCACCCGCTTCTGTTAGTCCGTTCTGCCAGCCCCGCCCGGAACGTTCCGCTGCAATCTTGCGTCTCTTCGGTAGGGAAACACGTCGACCACCTCACCTGCCGCCAGCCGCCGCTGGACGTCCTGCCAAAAGGATGGCTCCAGCAGGTTGCCGTGAGCCTGGAGAAATGTTTCTCGCAGGGTTCCGGGCGGCACCAGGAAGGCCCTGAACTCCTCCGGAAAGACGTCCTGCTCACCCACGTAGAACCAGGGCTCCGCCGAGAACTCGTCCTCCAGCGAGGTGGCTACGGGGATCCGGCGAAATCGGCACTCCGACAGCAGGCATAGCTCGTCGTAATCGTAGCAAATCACCCGCCCGTTCCGGGTCACCCCGAAATTCTTCAGCAGCATGTCCCCGGTGAAGATGTCGGCGGCCGCCAGATCCTTGATCGCGTTGCCGTAATCGATCGCCACTTCCTGAGCGGCGCTCTCGTCCGCATGCTGGAGGAACAGGTTGAGCGGCGTCACCCGGCGTTCGGAATAGAGATGGCGGGCGATCACCCGGCTCCCCTCCACCCGTATGGTCGCGCCTGCCTCCCGCACCAGATACTCCAGCAGTTCATCCGGAAAGCAGCGCCTGGGAAACTCGAGGTGCTCGAACTCCTGAGCATCCGCCAGTCTCCCCACCCGGTCGCGCACGAAGACGAAATGGTACTTGTCCATGACCGCGCGCCGGGTGGTGTTCTTGGGCGCTCCGAAGTTGTCCTTGATGGCCTTGAAAACCACGTTGAACGACGGCAACGTGAACACGGCCATCACCATGCCCTCCTCACCCTCCGCAAAGGCAAATCGGGCGTCCGGCTCTTCCAAATGGCGCATGAGGCTGCGGTAGAGCTCGGTTTTTCCGTGCTTGTTGTAACCGATCGCGGTGTATAGCTCGTGCACCAGCTTGAGGGGCATGATGGTCCCCAGGAAGTCCACCAGCGCCCGCGGCCGGGGGGCCTCGACCCTGAAGTAGGTCCAGCTGAACCCGAATACGACGCTGGCCTCGTCCGAGGTCATCAGTACCGCGTCCACCACTATCCCGCGCTCGGCGTGGAGGAGCGGCAACACCAGCGGGATGACCTCTCCCCCGGCTCGAATGCGGCCCACCAGGTAGGCGCCCTTGTTCCGATAGAATACCGAGTGCACCATGTCGAGCTCGATGGGGCCCGGCGCGTGTATGACCTGGCGAATCCGGGCGTCGATGGCCTGGGCTACCAGCACCGTATCCCGTTCCAGCTGGGCATAGGACACCAACCATGGAATCCCCGCCAGAATCTTCCGTACGAGCCCGGCATCGATGGTCGAAGCATGGTAGCGGTCGAGAATCGTGGGGTCGTCAGGCGAGGGGGAGCACGGTAAGCGGTGGAGGTACTCGATCGACGGATCCACACCGACCGTGCTGAATACCCGGCGCGACACCGAGTTGAAGAAGGTCTCCGCCAGTTCCGCATCCGGGCGGCCGGCAGTGCGCTGGGCATGGCCAGACTTCATGGCGGCCCAGACCGTCCGCTCCATAATGCTGTCTTCCAGGATGTCCTGGACGTCCGCCACCGCCGCGTCGACGTGGGCCTTGTAGAGGGTCAACCGTTCCGTGGCGTCCCTCTGGGCCCCGGACCAGTCGCGTCTCTCGAAGCGGCTCTGAGCCCGCCGGGTGATCTCCTCGAAGCCGCGCTCGTACTTCTCGTATGCCGCGTGAATGGAAGTGACGGCCGCGGCGACGGGGCGAAGGGTTGTATTGCCGTTCATTCGTCACCCGATCAGATTGAGCTGCGAAACATCCCCGCCACTCGGAGCCCTAGCAAGAGGCACGCGTCATGTCAGCTACCACCCCCGCTCGTAAGACGGCACCAGCCCCGCCGGGGGGCGAGCCGATCACGCTGCGCCAGGGACGGATCGAGGTGCCGTCTACCCCGGTCATTCCCTTCATCGAGGGAGACGGAACCGGTCCCGATATCTGGCGGGCATCGCAATACGTCTTCGACAACGCCGTCCAGCGGGCGTACGGCGGTCGGCGCCGAATTGCCTGGCTGGAGGTGCTGGCCGGCGAGAAGGCCAAGGAACGGTTGGACAGCTGGCTCCCGGATGAAACGCTCGCCACCATCGATCGGTTTCTGGTCGCCATCAAGGGTCCTCTGACCACGCCGGTCGGCGGCGGCTTTCGCTCCCTCAACGTGGCACTCCGGCAGAAACTCGATCTCTATGCCTGCGTCCGTCCGATCCGCTACTTCAGCGGGGTACCTTCGCCGGTCAAGGCTCCCGACGCGGTGAACATGGTGATCTTCCGGGAGAACACTGAGGACATCTACGCCGGCATCGAATACAAGGCGGGGACCGAGGACGCCCGCCGGGTGGTGGACTTCCTCCAACGCGAGATGGGAGTCCAGACCATCCGCTTCCCGGCCAGCAGCGCCATCGGCATCAAGCCGATCTCCGAAGAGGGATCGAAGCGGCTGATCCGATCCGCCATCGACTACGCCCTGTTGCAGAAGTACCAGAGTGTCACGCTGGTGCACAAGGGCAACATCATGAAGTTCACCGAGGGCGGCTTCCGCGACTGGGGCTATGAGTTGGCACGGGAGGACTACGGAGCGACCGACCTCGACGGCGGCCCCTGGTGCAAGCTGCCGGGCGGCCTCGTGATCAAGGACGTGATCGCCGACG
>JBKJZM010000070.1:0-29569 GCA_046715295.1 Gemmatimonadales bacterium
CCGTGATCCGCTTTTCCAGCGTATACAAAGCCTATCCCAACGGTGCCATGGCCCTGAAGGACGTGACCTTTCACGTCTCGAAGGGCGAGTTTGTCTTCCTGACGGGCCACTCGGGCGCCGGCAAGTCCACCATCATGAAGCTCCTCTTCGGCGAGCAGCGGCCGAGCGGGGGCGAAGTGCGGGTCTCCGGCTACAACGTCAGTACCCTCAAGCCGGATGATGTGCCCCGGCTCCGGCGCCGCCTGGGAGTGGTGTTCCAGGACTTCCGGCTGCTGGAAGACCGTACCGCGGAAGAAAACGTGGCCTTTGCGCTCGAGGTCACTGGGGCACGGACCGACACCATTGCGGCCCGGGTGATGCGCGTCCTCACTCAGGTCGGGCTTTCGGCCAAGAGCCGGGCGTATCCGCGGGAGCTGTCGGGTGGCGAGCAACAGCGGGTGGCCATCGCCCGGGCACTGGTGAACGACCCGGCCATTCTGCTGGCCGATGAGCCGACCGGCAACCTCGACGAACGGGCCACCCGCGGCGTGTTTCAGCTGCTCCGCGACATCAACAACGGTGGCACCGTGGTCGTCATGGCCACCCATGACCTCGACCTCGTGCGCCAGACCGTGTACCGGACCATCGAGATGCGCGACGGCAGCCTGGTCTACGACAGCGACGTGGACGAAGCCGCGGCGGAGGCCGCCCAGTGAAGCTCCTGAGCCGGGAGGCACTGCTGTCGTTCCGCCGCTCGCCGCTGCTGTCGGTCCTCTCGGTCACGACCATTGCGTTCTCGCTCTTCACCGTCGGACTCTTCGGCCTGGTGGCGGTCAACCTGCGCGAGGCGCTCCGCGGAATCGAGGAGCGGGTTGAGATCGTCGCCTACATCTTCCGCGGCACGCCGGCCGAAACCATCGCGATCGCCAGCCAGGACATCGCGGCCTTCCCCGAGGTCAGCGACGTCACCTACGTCAGCGAGGAGGAGGCACTCCGGCAGGCTCGAGCCGAGCTGGTCGAGTTCCGCGATGCCTATCGAGATCTCCAGGTGAACCCTCTCCCGGCGTCGATCGAGGTGCGGATGAAGGACGGCCATCGCGATGCCGCGACGGTCACCCGGGTGGCCCAGCGCCTTCGGGGCTTCGGGTTCATCGACGATGTGCGCTTCGGCCGGGAGTGGGTTCAGAAGCTGGACTCGCTGCGCAACCTCACCGGCCTGGTGGGCCTGGTGATCGGCCTGGCCTTCGCGGCCGTCGCGGTGGTCATCATCGGGGTAACCATCCGCCTCACCATCCTCCAGCGGGCCCGCGAGATCTCGATCATGAGGCTGGTCGGCGCCACCAACTGGTTCATCCGGGGGCCCTTTCTGCTGGAAGGCGCGCTGAAGGGCCTGCTCGGTGGCCTGCTTTCCCTGGTCCTCTGTTACGCCGGCTATGTGCTTTTCCGGGACAACAGCGGCGGGACTCTCTCGGGACTCATTTTCTTCCAGCCGTTGCAGATGGTCTTGATCATCGTGTTCGGCGTGCTGCTGGGGCTCGCGGGAAGCCTGGTGAGCGTGGGGCGGCATCTCCGACATGTTTGAGAGGACGGAGCGGACGGAGAGGACGGAGAAGCTTGCGGGGCGCCTCCGTCATCTCCGTCCTCTCCGCCTGCTGCTCGTAGCATCGGTTCTCCTGCCACCGCTCCACGCGCAAGGAACTCCGGACCTGGAGGACAGCAAGCGCCGGCTGGAGGTGATCCGGGCGGAACGGGATCGCCTGGAGCAGCAGCGACGGCGGCTACAGGGTCAGGTGCACGACGTCAACGACGAGCTGACCAACCTGGAGCGGCAGCGGGAATCGACTCACCGGATCGTCAACGAGATCGAGCGGCAGATCGGCGGCCTGGCCTCGCAGCTCGACCGGTCGAGCGCGGAGTTGATCCTGGCGCAGGACAATCTGGCGGAGCGGCGCGCCGTGCTGGAGCGGCGCCTGGTCGATATCTACAAGCGCGGTGTCCTGCACACTTTTCAGGTGCTATTGGCGGCCGAGGGTTTCGGTGACCTGCTGAGCCGCTATAAGTACCTGTATCTGACCAGCCAGCAGGACCGCTCTCTAGTAACCGACGTCGAGAAGCTGCGCAACCGGGTGGTGACCCAGCGGAACAACATCCTGAACGTCCGCGGCGAGCTCGACCGGCGCCGGGATGAGCGCGAGGCCGAGTTCAGCAAGTACAGCGAGCTGGCCTCCGAGCGGTCGAGGAGGCTGCAGACCCTGCAGCGCTCGGCCCGCAGCACCGAGCGTCGGCTCACTGAGCTGCAGAAAGACGAGTCGCGACTCAATGGACTGCTGGCGTCCCTGGAGCGCGCCCGCCGCGATGAGCTGGCGCGAGGCGCCCTGCGCGGTGCGGTAGGCGCGCCGGGCTCCATCACCACCGCCGACCTGGGGAAACTGGATTGGCCGGTGGAGGGAGCAATCGTCTATAAGTTCGGACGGGACACCCTGCCGAGCGGGGGAATCATCCGCTGGAACGGGGTCGGCATCGCCGCAGGCGTGGGGACACCCGTGAAGGCTGTGGAAGCGGGGAAGGTGCGGCTGGTGGGACAGTTCGGGACCTACGGTCTCACCGTCGTGGTCGAACACGGCAACGGCTATTATTCCGTCTATTCGCACCTCGAGTCCGCGGCGGTCAAGTTGGGAGCATCGATCCGCAAGAGCGGGACTGTCGGAACGGTCGGCGGGCAGAATTCGGATTACGGTCCGCACCTGCACTTCGAGATTCGGGGCGAGAACCAGATTGCGCTGGATCCGACGACGTGGCTTCGGAGGCGATAGGCGGGGAGCGCCTACACCGCCACTCCGATTCGCTCCCCCGACTGTGCCTTCCCGCGCATCAGCGCCGCCTCGGCCATCGCGTATAGCTCCTCGGTCTGAGACACTGCCGGGTGAGGGTAAGTCACGATCCCCGCGCTGAAGCGAGGGTGGTCGAGACGGGGATCTCCCTCCTGGGGTACCACAGCCAGCCGCTCGCGAACCCGCATGACCGACTGTCGAGCCCCGCTCTGCCCGGTTTCCGGAAGCACGAGAGCGAACTCATTGCTGCCGTAGGTGACCACGAAGTCCGGCAGCCGGAGCTCCCGGCGGAGCACCGACGCGACGTCCGCCTTGAGTTTGTCGGCCGCTTCCGTTCCCAGGCGCTCGCGGACACCGCGGAGCTCGTCGACGCCCAGCAGAATGAGGCTGAAGCTGAGGGAATAGCGCCGTGCCCGCTCGAACTCCTCTCGTATCCGCCGGTCGAGTGCAGCCAGGGCACCCTCGGAGTCCGGAGCACCCTCCTGGGATTCGCCCGGAACGCGCTCGTCCCTGATCCGCGCATGCAGTCGCGCGCACAGCTCGGGCAGGTGGATCGGTGCTGCCAGAGCGTCGGCCGCGCCCAGGGATAGGGCGGTGACCGTCGCATCACGATTGGTGTTGGCCACAATGACAATACGAGGCGTGTCACCGGACGACCCTGGCGCCAGGGTCGGAAGCAGGTCGGAGAGGGGACCCTCGATATCGTTGACGGTGATGAGGATAGCGTCGGCGTCCGGATCGATCGATGGATCTTCGCGCTCGATCAGCTGAAAGCCGCCGCGGGTCAGCGCGCGTTCCAGCCCCGCCGGCCGGGCGGACGGGTCACCCACGAGAAGCACCTTCGGCCTGGCGAGAGGCTCCACTGCCGCCTCTCTCACGGTCTACAGAGGAGCAAATGCATCGGCGTGATCAACCAGAGCGCTTGGGCGCACATGTATCGGTCCAGGGCGGCGTCGAAACGGCGCCAGTTAGGGGCAAGGTGATCGGTGCAACCGCGATCCAGGTTTTCACCAAGACGCCGAGCCAGTGGCGCGAGCCGGGCATCTCCTCGCAGTCGTACGACGCCTTCCGGCGGGAGTGCGAACGCTGCAAAGTATCCAGTATAGTGGCGCATGATTCGTACCTTATCAACCTCGCCTCGCCAGATCCTGCCTTAAGTGTACGCTCCGAGGCCGCTTTCGTGGCGGAGCTTCGGCGGTGTGAGGCCTTCGGGATCCCCTTCCTGGTGTCGCACCCGGGCAACTATATCGATGATCGCGTTTCGGGCGTTGCGCGCAATGCCGCCGCCTACACCCGCTGCCTTCGGGAGGTGCCGGGCTCGCCCGTGGTTCTGCTGGAGACCACGGCCGGGTGCGGGACGGCGCTGGGCAGTACCTTCGAGGAGCTGGCGGTGCTGCGCGCTTCGGTGGCCGACGACGTGCGTCAACGAATCGCCTTCTGCGCCGATACCTGCCATCTCTATTCCGCGGGCTACGATCTGGTCGGGGACTACGACGGCGTGTGGCGGGCCTGGGACGACATCCTTGGTCTGGACAACCTCCTCTGCCTCCACCTGAACGACTCCAAGACAAAGTTTGCATCCCGGCGCGACAGGCACGAGCTGATCGGGGAGGGCTCCCTTGGTCCCCAGCCGTTCCGCCGGATCATGACCGACCCGCTCCTGGCACATGTGATCAAGATTCTGGAGACCCCAAAGGGCGAGGACGCCATCACCGCAGATCGGAAAATGCTGCGCCGACTGCGCCGCTACGCCCGGGCCGCGCGGGTGCCGCGTTGACCGGCTCACCTTCTGCGTTCATACTTGCGGGCATGCGTGCCATCCTGTCATTGCTGGTCTTGGCGGTCGCCGAAGGCCCGCCAGCGGTCCATGCCCAAGTGGATTACAATGCCCGCCTCGGCGTAACCTGGGCCACCGCCCTGCTCCGCGATGACGTGATCAACGAGATCGAGGTCCGCCAGAAGCTGGCGCCGACTGTCGTGCTGGGTGCCGGCCTCCCGATCGCGCCGCTCTACCGTGCCGGCCTCGAGCTCGCCCTGGCCACGTCGGGGTACCGGAGTGAGGAGGCCGGCGCGGCAACAGTCGACCTGGGTACGGTACGCACCGGTTCGATTACCCTGGGGTTGGACGGCCCGATCTCACGAGGCCTTCGCTGGCGGGCCGGAGCCGGGCTTCTACGGTACTGGGGCGCGGAGCAGCGGGGGATATTTCTTCGAGGTGGGACTACCCGGTTTCTCGCTGGAGCGGGAATAGACTACCAACGTCCAATCCTGACCCAATGGGACATGATGGCATCCCTGCGCTACGACTTTCACCGCTTCACGACCGTAGAGCTGGAGGCCCGAGGCTTTAGTCAGAGCCAGGGGGTTCAGCGCATAGCGGTCACCATCGGATTGGCCCGGGGCCGCCGATGAACGCCCGCCGCCTGCACGCTTTACTGTGCCTGGCCAGTGGGCCGGGGTTGCTCTCCTGCGCCGACATAGCGGCCCCGAGCAGAAACACTGCCTATGAGTGGCGGCGTATAGTGGCCACCTCGACAGGACCGGACAGCCTCAGTTTCCACTGGCCGCAGTCCCGGCTCCCAGTGCGGATCTGGACCGAAGACACCCTGAATCTTCCTGCTCATGTCCAACACGGCATTGGTGCCTGGGAAGACGCGTTCCTCTACGGGGAGCTCCGGTCCGTACTCGTGTCCGATTCGAGCGCTGCCGATGTCATCGTGACCAGCGGAATAGCCCCCAAGGGAGGGTTTTCGGTCACTCAGTTGGAGAGCTTCATGGCGCCGGAATGCCAAGGCGCCACCGACATCGAGCTCGACGCCAGTGGGCAGGAGATTCTCCCTCCGATCCGGGTCTACGTCGACCCCAGATTTGCTCCGTCCTCCCCCGGTGTCGACGCCTGCATGGGCCTCACCACCACGCACGAGCTGGGACACGCCCTGGGCATTTTCGCCCACTCGCCAAACTCCGACGACATCATGTTTGCCGATCCCGGGGTGGCTGCGCTGAGCCCCCGTGACCGGGCTACCGCCGAGCTGGCCTACCATACCGAACCCACCCTTACCGTGGCTCCCCGATAAGGTTGCATCACGCGCTGAAGCTGCCGATACTTTAGCGCATGACTGCCGAAACCACAGCAGCGCCGCGCGACACCCTCACCCTCGTAGAACACGGCCTTTTTCCTATCCGAATACACGCCAACCTGGCTCCGCCGACGCTGATCGAGCACGCGGTTCGGAGAGGCGAGGGCGTCCTGACCGACCGAGGCGCCTTCTCGACGGTGACTGCCCCCCATACCGGCCGCTCGGCCAAAGACAAGTTCCTGGTTGAGGAACCGGGTTCGGCGGACCGCATCTGGTGGGAGAAGAATGCGCGCCTCGACCCCACGGCGTTCGAGCGGCTCCAGGAGGACGTCCGCGCCCATCTGGATTCACGCGAGGTCTTCGTTCAGGACCTTTTTGCCGGTGCAGATCCCGCCTACCGCCTGTCAGTCAGGTTCATCACCCCGAACGCGTGGCACGCCCTCTTTGTGCGCAACATGTTCATCCGGGCACTGCCGGCGGAGCTAGCCCAGTTCCGCCCCGGCTTCACCGTATTCCATGCCCCGGACTTTCAGGCCGATCCAGAGCGGCACGGCACCCGCACCGGGACCTTTATCGTCATCAACTTCGGCAAAAAGGTGGTCCTGCTCGGCGGTACCCGGTACGCGGGCGAGATGAAGAAGTCCATCTTCACGGCACTCAACTACATTCTGCCGGGCAAGGGCGTGATGCCCATGCACTGCTCGGCTAACGTGGGCGCGGGCGGTGACACAGCCATCTTCTTCGGCCTTTCCGGAACCGGCAAAACCACGCTCTCTGCCGATCCGACCCGGCAACTCATCGGGGACGACGAGCACGGGTGGAGCGAGCGGGGTGTGTTCAATTTCGAGGGGGGCTGTTACGCCAAGGTGATCCGCCTGCGCCCCGACACCGAGCCCGAGATCTACCGCGCAACCCAGATGTTCGGCACCGTCCTGGAAAACGTGGTGCTCGACCCTGTCACCCGTGCGGTGCACTTCGACGCCGACAGCATCACCGAGAACACCCGCGCCTGCTATCAGATCGATGCCATCCCCAACCATCAGCCCAGCGGGGCCGGCGGACATCCCAGGAACGTGGTATTTCTCGCGGCAGACGCGTTTGGCGTGATGCCCCCGATCGCACAGCTCACGGCCGACCAGGCCATGTACCATTTCCTCTCGGGATACACGGCCAAGGTCGCGGGCACCGAGCGCGGTGTCACGGAGCCTTCGGCCACGTTCTCCGCTTGCTTCGGAGCACCTTTTCTGCCGCTCCACGCCGGGGTGTATGCCCAGATGCTGGGCGAGCGGATCGCGAAGCACGGCGCCAAGGTGTGGCTGGTGAACACCGGCTGGACCGGCGGTCCCTACGGCACCGGCTCGCGCATGAAGCTGGGCCACACCCGAGCCATGCTACGGGCGGCGCTCTCCGGTACGCTCGACCGGGGCAAGTTCACTCTGGATCCAGTCTTTGGTTTCCAGGTCCCGACCTCGGTTCCCGACGTGCCCGAGGCAGTACTGGTACCCCGCGCCACCTGGCCCGACCCGACCGCCTACGACGCGCAAGCCCGGAAGCTGGCAACGATGTTCCGCGAGAACTTCGAGCAGTTCCGCGCCGAGGTGCCGGCCGAAGTAGCCGCGGCGGGGCCGGGAGTGTGATCGGTAAGGGCGGAAGGGGCGGTAAAGGCGGTCGAGGCGGAACAAGGGGTTCCCAAGGACGACGACCTTCCGCCTCTTCTTCGTCCGCCGCTGTACCTTCCGCCTCCTCTTCTCCCGCCACTTCATCGTCCCCCTCCGAAATCATCCGGGATCCCCTCTGGGATAACATCCGGGTCGACCGCGCCGCGCTGCTGGCCCTCGACACCCCCGCGGTTCAACGCCTCCGCTACATCCGCCAGGTCGGACACACTTTCCTGGTCTATCCGGGAGCTACCCACAGCCGCTTCGAGCACGCACTCGGCGCCTTTCATCTCACCCGGCGCGCCCTCGCGGCGCTGGAGGAGTTGGGCGAGCTCGGACCCGCCAACATGGAAGAGTGTCTCGCCGTACGGATGGCAGCCCTGCTGCACGACATCGGCCACTATCCCTTCTCGCACGCGCTCGAGGAGGCCGGCTTCCCCTCGCATGAGAAGCTCGGCGTGGCCAAGCTTACCGAAGGAGCGCTGGGCGAACGGCTGGTTCAGATCGGGGGCCCGGATTTTCCCGTCGCAGTCGGCAGGCTCATCAGCGGCACCAGCGGAAGCCCGCTGCAGGGCCTCATCTCCGGCTCCATCGACCTCGACAAGGTCGACTACCTGAGCCGGGATGCCAGGATGTGTGGGGTCCCGTATGGTACGGTGGATGTGGACCGACTGCTTTCCTCGCTCACCCTGGTCGAGGTGGCGCCGAGCCGATATGAGGTGGGGGTGCAGGAAAAGGGCATCAGCGCGCTCGAGTCGCTGCTCTTCGCCAAGTATCAGATGTACCGCAACGTCTACTGGCACCATGCGGTGCGTTCCGCCACCTGCATGTTCAAGCGGGCCGTCAGGGGCGCGGTGGGACGCGGGATGGTCACCGCGCAGGGCATAGCGGAGGCAACCGACGACGGGTTGATGGAGCTCCTCATCGGCCGGGATCGCAACGAGCTTGCGGCCGCAATCCGGGCACGGCGTCTTCACAAGCGGGCGCTCGACCTGCCGGCGAGCGACGTGCCTGCGGATCTCCAGCCCTGGGTGGCGCAGGATCCCGACCTCCTGGAGCTGGTGGAGGACGCCGTCGCGATCCAGGTTGGGCTGCCCCCCGGAGGCCTGCTGCTGGACTTCCCGGCTCGCTCGTCGATGCTGGGGGTAGACCTGCCTCTTCGTACCCGGGCAGGCACCGTGGAGCGACTCACCGATGCCGGACGGGCAGGACAGCTGGGGCTTCCCCGGGTGGCGGACGAGTTATACCGCAGCGCCCGCCGCCTTCGTATCTTTGTTGCCAGCGCCCCCAACCGGTCGCTGGAGCGCGTACTGCACCTCCTGACCTTACCGGCCGAGGAGGTTCGGCGACGCATTGGAGAAGGAGCACACCTCTTTTGAGCGAGACTGGCATGATGCAGCGTCGTGGGTTCCTTGCCCAGATGGCGGGAGTGGCTCTGGTCGGAGTGACGGGCCGTCGCCTCTGGGCCGAACTCCCGGATGGCATACGCGCTACCCCGATCACGATCTATAAGAGCAGCACCTGCGGCTGCTGCACCAAGTGGGTCGATCACATCCGGGCCAACGGCTTCGCTCCCGTGGTGCACGACCACGAGGAAATGGAGGCTCTGAAGGACGAGATGGGCGTGCCGCCGGGGGTCCGGTCCTGCCACACCGGCATCGTCGATAAGTATCTCATCGAGGGACATGTACCGGCCTCCGACATCCGCCGGCTCCTGGCCGAACGGCCCAAGACGGCAGGCCTGGCGGTTCCCGAAATGCCACCACTTACCCCTGGGATGGCACCGGCGGGCGAGAAGCCGCGAGATTTCGAGGTCGTCTCGTTCCAGGCCGATGGCTCAACCAAGCTCTTTGCGCGCCACTAAGCACTAACCCGTTCGTGGTGAACAACGTTGGGTCTCAGCCCCTATCGCGGAGGTATGGTCAGCGTTACCAGGTCACCCGGCTGAACGCTCATCTCCTCGCTGACCGGAGTTCGGTTTCCGCCGATGGGGTCGGCCAGAAACCGGATCGGCCCGGCCCCAGTCGTGAGATAGCGGGGGACGGTGAACGTCTTGGTCGAATTTCCCGTGGCCAGTCCCAGCCGGACTCGCTGCCCGCCGTTGATGGCATAAATCACCATATCGGTAAAACCTTGATTCTCGACCTGAACCATCGCGGAGCTCGCCGGTTCGGTACCCGCGTCCTCAGAGCGCGGGGCGCAGGCAGTCAGAATCGCAAGCAGGCAGACCTGAGAAGCACGCATGAAGGAAGGCATGGGACTCACCGGTGAAGGTGTCGCTCCGCGGCCCGTTGTGGTGCGGTACCGCGAGGAGTTTCGGAGCGAATTCGAGTGGCTGAACCGCGAGTGGATCGAGACCTACTTCGTGCTGGAAGCCGCCGATCGGGAGATGCTGGGCGATCCTGACCGGACGATTCTCGAGCCCGGTGGGCAGGTCTTTTTCGTGCTCGACCAGGGCGAGGTCCAGGGGACCTGCGCCGTCCTTCGCCAGAGCGCTGATGAGTGCGAGATAGCCAAGATGGCGGTTGCCGCATCCGCTCGAGGCCGGGGGTACGGCGACCTCCTCATGGAAGCCTCCCTGGCCTTCGCCAGGGAGATCGGTTCCCGCCGGGTGGTGATCGTCTCGAACACGGTACTGAGTCCAGCGATCCGGCTCTACCAGAAACACGGATTCGTGGAGGTGCCACTCGCCAGTGATGGGCGTTATCGCCGCGCCAATATCCGGCTGGAGCTGGAGCTCAGTCCTACGGCGCGCGCCTCCGCCCCTTGACCAGCCGGATGATCAGCAGCAGAACCACCGCCCCGATGAAGGCCACGAAGATCGCGCCGGCGATTCCAGGGAACGGCGTTCCCCACCCCATCTGCCCGAAGAGCCAGCCGCCAAGAAGAGCGCCCAGGATGCCAACAATGATATCGCCGAGAATGCCGTAGCCAATGCCACCCATGACTAGAGATGCCAGCAGTCCTGCCACCAGCCCGACTATGATCCAGGTCAGTACGTCCACACATCCTCCTCAGGCAGCGGGGGTAAGGCGCCAAGGTTCGGCCCAGCCCAGCGACAGTAGTGCGGAAAGGCAATCCAGGATGTGCGGGGGATCACGAGGGGCTCTGGGTGCCGACTTGGGGAGTAGCCAGAGATAAATAGCCAATGGCCCATAGCCCATCAGAGGACCCTCGTGCTCAACGACGCGCCCGACCACCACGACGCCGACCTCATCCTGAAGCTGTATGACCTGCGCAGGGAAACAGTGATGCGCGAGTCCCGCAATGCCATCAACGCCAAATTCTGGCCCCGAAACGCGGACGAGGCGCTGGCCATCACCGCCAGCGATCACCCGCTCAACATCGCCTACCGGCAAACGTCAGGCTACTGGGAGATGGTCTACGGGATCGCCCGCCATGGGATAGTGCCAGCAGATTTTCTGGTGGAGAACAACGGGGAGGGCCTGTTTCTCTTCGCGCGAGTGGAGCGGTACGTGGAGAAAATCCGCCAAGCGGGCTTCCCCCGGGCGTTCCGCAACGCGGAGTGGGTGGCAACGGGCTCCGAGACGGGAATCGCGATGATGGAAGGGCTCCGACCCTACATCAAGCGGGCTCTCGAGGCCCGAACCCTGAGCTAGGACCGCTGACTCGCGGCGGCCGGCACCGTGGGATGCTCGCCGGTGTCGCTGTCCACCGAATCGATCCGGATCACGATGGCCGTGATATTGTCCAGGCCGCCTCTCCGGTTGGCTTCTGACACCATGCGATCCACCCACCCCTGGGGGCCTCCGTCCGAACCCAGGATGTTCACCAGCTGCTCGTCCTCGAGCATCCCGGTCAATCCGTCCGAGGCGAGCAGCAGGACGTCGCCCTGCTCCAGCGAGCCGAAGTAGATGTCGGGAGCGACATCGACCCCGGCTCCGACGCAGCGAGTGATCACGTTGCTGTAGGGATGGACCCGGGCCTGATCCGGCGTCAGCAGCCCGGCATCGACCTGCTCCTGCACGTAGGAGTGGTCCTTGGTGAGCTGGTGCAGGCGGCCATCCCGCAACAGGTACGCCCGGCTGTCGCCCACCTGCCCGACGAGGTAACGCCGGGGCAGGAGCACCAGGACGGTTGCGGTGGTGCCCATGCCGCGTTTGTCCTGCTCCGATAATGTCCGTTCGAAGATGGCATCGTTGGCGGTGCGTATGGCGGTCCGGACCCGCTCCCCGGCCTCTTCGTCGCTCAGGCCCCGCAGCGAACCGATGGTCTGGGAGGTGATCCTCACCGCCATCTCGCTGGCGACCTCTCCCGCCGCGTGCCCCCCCATGCCGTCAGCCACGATGAAGATCCCGTGCTCCGACAGCATCAGATAGTTGTCTTCATTTCCCGAACGGACGATCCCGACATCAGTACGGGCAGCGCAGGTGAAGTTCACGAGACTTTTCAGCTCAGCAACAGGTATGCGAGTATTGCCATCAGGATCAGCAGAGACGTCACCAGCGCTGCGGAGGGACCCTTGGCGCGCGGAGTGGCCATTCGGATCGGACGCCTGGGCGGCCGCGGCCGCGCTTTCTCGGCCTGCGGCCGCGGCTCCGATGCCGGCGCTTCCAATTCCAGCCGGCCCATGAGCCGGGTGCTTCCGGTGCGGCCGGCCGGCGCCTTGTCATCGAGGGGCTCGAAGAGCGCGAGCACGTCACCGAAGCGAAGGGTGGTTCCCGGGCTGAGCGGCGTCTCGCCGGAGAGACGCTCTCCCTCGACAAAGGTGCCATTGGTAGAGCCGAGATCGGTCAGGATCCAGATCGCCTCCCGGCGCTGGAGCTTGGCGTGCATGGTGCTCACGCTGGGGTCGCCGATGACGATGTCGTTGTAGTCGCCCCGTCCGATGTTGACGACCGGCACCTTGATGGGCAGTCTCCTGCCTTTGAAGTCTCCACTCCGAAACAGCAGGGACGCCAGCGGCGCGGCCTCCGGTGAGGGAGGTGTATTGCGCCGGGCCGGCTCTTCCTCCGGCACCCCATGCATGGTGTCGGAGAGCCGCTGGGCCGCTCCCTCGGGCGGACGCGGCGGGAGGTCAGGGGCGGCCGGGGTCTCCGGGGCAGGCTGGGCCGGGGCCGCGCCGCCGGCGGCGGTGGCGTCGGCGTAAAACCGAAATTCATCGTTGCCGATCCGGATTACATCGGCCCGCGCCAGCAGGTGGGTCTTCCCCATGCGTTCGCCATTGACATAAGTGCCGTTGACGCTGATGTCGAGCAGGATGTATCCGTCCGGCTCGTTGCGGATCTCGGCGTGCTGGCGAGACACATCGTTGCCCGCCACTACCACATTCGATCCGGCATCGCGGCCAAACGTGAGCGGCTGCGCTCCCACGGCGTACTCCCGGCCATCGGTCAGACACACCAGGCGGCCGCCGCTGCGAGTCCCGGTTCCCTTGTAACCCGGCGGCGGAGCCAGGTCGGCAAACGCACCGGAGTCGAAGAGCTGAGTGCTGCCGGCCCGAGCGGGGTCGACCACCCGCAGCTCGCGACTGCCAATGCCGATCTTGTCGCCATGCAGCAGCGGCGTAGGATCGGAACCCAGCCGGACGCCGTTGACGCGCACCTCAGCCTCGGCGGCGGCGCGGATGGCGGCGCCTCCGGCCGGCATCCCCTGCACCACCGCGTGGAGGGGCCGTATACCCTCGCCCTCGAGCACCATCGTGCTGTCTGCAGCCGAGCCTATGACTGTATCGCCGGCGGCGATGGGGTAACGCTCGCCGTCGATTTCGAGATGGATCATCGATTGATCCTGAGAGGAATGTCGAGTGCCGTGTAACGTATCCCCCGACTCATAACCATGCAAGCAAACGGAGGTTAGCCGCCCGGCTCACGCGATCTTGCTCTCGGCCTGACCTCGAAGCTGCAGCTGGTACAGGCGCTCATACAGCCCCTGCTGCGCCAGGAGCTCGCGGTGGCTTCCCCGCTCGCGTATCTCCCCGTGTTGCAGCACCAGAATCTCGTCCGCATGGAGGATCGTGCTCAGGCGGTGCGCGACCACCAGGCTGGTGCGTCCGCTCATGAGCTCGGCGATGGCCGCCTGGATCTGGCCTTCCGCCTGGGCATCCACCGAGCTGGTGGCCTCATCGAGCACCAGGATGGTAGGGTCGAGGGCGAGCGCCCGGGCAAAGCTCAGCAGCTGGCGTTCCCCTACGCTCAGGCTCCGACCTCGCTCCCCCAATCGGTGGTCGTACCCCGCCGGAAGGCGTTCGATGAACCGGTCAGCGCCCACCCGGCGAGCCGCCTGCCGGGCTGCCTCCGGCGTGATCGGAGCGTCCAGTGTCAGGTTGTGCTGAATGTCCCCGGCGAAGAGAAAAAGGTCCTGCTGCACGAAGCCCAGCAAGGATCGCAGATCGGAGGTGGAGAGCTGTCTGATGTCCACGCCATCGATCAGGATCCGGCCCCGGTCCGGGTCGTAGAAGCGCAGCAGGAGATTGACGATGGTGGTCTTGCCCGCCCCGGTGTGGCCCACCAGGGCGATCGTCTGGCCCGGCGACGCGGTAAACGACACGTCCCGCAGAACCCAGGGTCCCTCCGGGCTATATCGGAACCAGACCCCCTCGAATCGGACCTCGCCACGCACCGGCTCGGACAGACTCACCGGATTCACCGCCTCCAGCACGGTCACCGGTTGATCCAGCAACGCGAATACCCGCTCGGACGAGGCCATGGCGCTCTGCAGGAGGTTGAACTTCTCCGACAAGTCCTGAAGCGGTTGGAAGAAGCGGCGCGTGAGCTGGATGAAGGCAGCCAGCACGCCCACCGTGATGGTGCCGCCGAGGGCCCGGAGCCCGCCGTAGTACAGCAGCAGCGCCATGGCCACGGCGGTCAAGAGCTCCACCACGGGAAAGAATACCGCGTAAATCGTGATCGAGCGCCGATGCGCCTCGAGGTGGTCTTGATTGAGCTCCCCAAATCGGGCCGCCGAAGCGGCCTCGCGTCCAAAGAGCTGGACTACGCGCATCCCCGAGAGCCGCTCCTGGAGGAACGCATTGAGCCGCGCAAGCCGCACCCGGATGTCGCCGAAAGCCTGGCGTACCCGGCGGCGGAAGACTCGAGCCGTGAGCCACACCAAGGGGATCACGGCGAAGGTCACCAGCGCCAGGCGCCAATCGATCCACAGCATCATGGTCATGATGGCAAGCAGGGTGAACACGTCGCCGAACACGGTGACCACCCCGGAGGAGAACAGCTCGTTCAGGGTCTCGACGTCGGAGGTGACCCGCGTCATCAGCCGGCCGACTGGATTCCGGTCGAAGTAGCTGATGCTCAGACGCTGAAGATGAGCGAAGATCTGCATTCGCAGGTCGTACATCACCCGTTGGCCGAGGTAGGTGGTCAGCAGCGTCTGCCCGTACTCGACCAAGAACTCGAGGACAAGCGCGGCCAGAAACACGATGGCCAGTGTGCCCAGGAGGCCGGTGTCGCGGGCTGGAATGGCTACGTCCAGCGCCCGCTGGGTCAATGCCGGCCCTACCAGGGCCAGGCCGGCGCCGGCCAGCAGCAGCAACACCGCCAGCGTCGTCAGCCCGCGGTACGGGCGAAGATAGACCAGCAGCCGCCGCAGCAGCCTCGCGTCGTAATTCTTGTCGAGCGCTTCGTCCTGATCCATGAGCGATTTAGCCGGCCGGCTCTACCAGTGCCGACTCATCCACACCCTTGAGGCCGCGCCGCACCCAGCCGGAGAACACCAGGAAGCCAAGCGCGATCGTGAAGTAGCTCAAGGTGAGCCGCCAGATCAGGATGTAGATCGGGGTGAGCTCACGGGGGACGTAGGAGGACATCACCGCGGCGGACAGCACCTCGCCGATGCCAGACGCGCCGGGAGTTGGCGCGAAATACAGCAGAAACATCACCAGGGTCTGGACCAGCAGGATATCGACGAAATTCGCGTGCAGGCCGATGGCTCGAAGCGCCACATACCCGGCCAGAAGCTTATTGGCATGAGAAGGACCGGACAGGAGCGTGGCCCAAAGGAGTGCCAGCCACCCCTTCGGGCTGTTGAAGGCCACCACGCTTTCATGCGCCAGATCGATTCCCTCTCGCAGCTTCTCCAGCCGGTCGGCCACCCCGCGGTGGCGCCGCCCGATGGCTTCGGCCGCTCGATGCAGCAGGTCGCGCACCAGCTTGGGGAAGAACATCACGAAGGCCATGAGCAGCCCGATGCCGGCGATGATAGCGAGGCTGCCGAGGAAGAGATCGAACAGCGAGAGCCCCAGCACGTTGCCCCGCTGACCCAGCGACCGGCCGGCCCCGAAGAACACGGCGAGGGGTCCCGCGATGGCGAAGAAAAGGATGGTGGCTACGAAGCTCATGAAGGTCGAGGTGACCGCCACCGGGAGCGGCACGCCGTACCGTCTCATGGTGTACATCGTGGTGGGACCGGCTCCGGAGTTAAGCGGGGTGATGTACCCGGCCCATGCCCCCATCCCCCCGGCCAGGATCAACCCCTTGAGTGGCGGTTTGGGAAAAATGTGCCGGGCGACGACCCAGAGCCGAAGGCCTCCGCCGACCCAGTCCAGCGAGGCGAGAGCCAGACCTGCGAGCACCCAGATCCACTGGACGCGGCCGACACCGGTCAGAAAGGCGGGAAGGTCGTTGCCATATAGAAGGGTGATTCCCCACCCTGCCAACGAGGCGACCACGAAAATCTCGAAGCCGCGGAGCAGCAATTTGGGGGTCAGGAGCAGAGGCATTGAGGGAGGAAAATAGCGTCCTTCCCGCTATTTTGAAGCAATGTCGCAATCCGTCATCCGCATCGTCAACGCCCGTCAGAATAATCTGCGGGGCATCAGCGTCGACCTGCCGCACCGCGCGCTCATCGTGATCACCGGACCGTCGGGCTCGGGCAAGAGCACGCTGGCCTTCGACACCCTCTACGCTGAGGGCCAGCGGCGCTACATCGAGTCACTGTCCACCTACGCCAAGCAGTTTCTGGATCGCATGCCGAAGCCTTTGGTGGACCGGCTCGAGGGTCTGGCGCCGGCCGTCGCCATCGAGCAGCGCAACCCGGTCGTGTCCAGCCGCTCGACCGTCGGTACCGCCACGGAGGTCTACGATTACCTGCGGCTCCTCTGGGCCCGCATCGGCAAGTGTTATTGCCGGGTGTGCGGCGGGCCGGTACGCCGCGACACGCCACAGGCGGCCGCCGACGCGGTTCTGGCGCAGCGGGGCGGGCGACTCCAGGTCTGCTTTCCGCTCCCGCCGCTGGCCCGGTTATCGCACGCGACCGTGGTCGAGAACCTCCGAGCGCTGGGCTTTGTGCGGGTCGTGGCCGATGGAGCCCCGCTGCACCTGGACCAGCTCCCCGCCCCACTCGACCTCACCGCCGTCGGGGACCTTCTGGTGACGGTGGATCGCCTGGAGGGGGGAACCGCGTCGGCGGCGCGGTTGGCGGAGTCCCTTGCCACCGCATTCAGGGAGGGTGGAGGCGTCGCCATCGTGCTGCACGAAGGGCACCCCACGACCGAACGAAGCCGCTTCACCGAATTCCCGGCCTGCAGCAGCTGCGATACGCCCGCCGCCAGCGTGACCCCGGCACTGTTCTCGTTCAACAACCCACGAGGGGCCTGCTCCAACTGCAATGGCTTCGGTGCCGTCCTCGAGTACGACGACTCGCTGATCATCTGCGATCCGGAAAGGAGCCTGGCGGAGGGGGCCATCGATCCCTGGACCAAGCCGCGCTACGAGTCTCGCCGCAGGATTCTGCTCGATTTCGCCAAGTCGATCGGCGCCGATCCTCACAAGCCCTGGTCCAAGCTGAAGGCACCCCAACGCCGTGAGCTGCTCTATGGACGCAAGGGCCGTTTTCTCGGCATCCATCCCTTCCTGAAGGGATTGGAAGAAAAGCGTTACAAGCAGTACATCCGGGTATTCCTGCGGCAGTATCAGCTGGCCAAGACCTGCACGGACTGTGGCGGCAGCCGCCTCAACCCGGACGCGCTGTCCGTGCGCATCGGGAACGACACAATCGGGTCGGTGGCGGGCAGCTCGGTGGATGCTCTGCATCAGTGGTTGCAGGAGCTCTCGCTGACGTCCTGGGAGCGCTCGGTGGCGCAGCTCATCATCGATCAGCTCGACGCCAGACTGAGCTTTCTTCGAGACGTCGGGCTGGGCTATCTGACCCTCGCTCGTCAGACCCGCACGCTCTCCGGAGGCGAGGCCCAGCGGATCTCGCTCTCCAACGCGCTCGGCGCCCGCCTGGTGGACACCCTGTACGTGCTGGACGAGCCGTCGGTGGGCTTGCATGCCAGGGACACCGACCGGCTGCTGAGTCTGCTGCACCGCCTCCGCGACGCCGGGAATACGGTGATTGTTGTCGAGCACGATCTGGCAGCCATCCAGCAGGCTGATTTCATGCTCGAGCTCGGGCCCGGCTCCGGGGAGAACGGCGGGATGGTGGTACACGCTGGGCCGGTTCGGGACGCGCGGGCGTCGCTGACCGGGCAATACCTCACCGGGAAGAAGAGCATCGCGGTGCCGAGCGTGCGCCGCCCCGCCGGCCCTCAGTGGCTCAAGGTGCGGGGTGCCGACCTGCACAATCTCCAGAAGGTCGACGTAGACATTCCCCTGGGCACCCTGACCGCGGTGACAGGTGTGTCCGGATCGGGTAAGAGCTCCCTGCTGCACGACGTGGTGTATCGCAATCTCGAGGCTAAACTCCGCGGGGAGCACTCTGCCAAGTCTCACCTCGGCGAGCCGGTCGGTCAGGTCGCCTCGATCACCGGCTGGGAGCTCCTGAAGGACGTCCTCCTGGTGGACCAGTCTCCCATCGGCCGCTCGCCTCGCTCGAACCCGGTCACTTACATCAAGGCGTTCGACGAGATCCGCGAGCTGTTCGCCAGCCAGCCCCTGGCTCGGCAGCGCAAGTACACTTCCGCAACTTTCTCATTCAATCTGCCCGGTGGTCGCTGCGAAACGTGTGAAGGCGCAGGGCACGTCCAGGTGGAGATGGTTTTTCTGGCCGACGTATTCGTACCCTGCGAGGACTGCGGCGCCACCCGCTATCGGCGTGAGGTGCTGGAGGTGAGGATTTCGGGCAAATCGATCCACGACGTGCTCCAGTGGACCGTCGATGAGGCAATAACCCGGTTTCGCCACCAGCCCAGGCTCGGCGCTGCGCTCTGGCAGCTGCAGCAGGTAGGATTGGGATACCTCAGGCTGGGGCAGCCCGCCACCACCCTGTCCGGTGGCGAGGCCCAGCGGCTCAAGATCGCGCGTGAGCTGACGCAGGCGGGCAGGCGTGAGGGCCGGAAGCTCTACATTCTCGACGAGCCCACCACCGGACTGCACCTGGACGATGTGCGAGTGCTCATCCACGTACTGGACCGGCTGGTCGATGCCGGCCACACCGTCGTCGTCATCGAGCACCACCTGGATGTGATCAAGCGGGCCGACTGGGTCATCGATATGGGACCCGATGCGGGAGACGCCGGGGGCCGGGTCGTTGCGCAGGGAACCCCGGAGGACATCGCCGAAGTGCCGGAGTCGCACACCGGTCACTACCTGCAGCCGCTCCTCTCGCCGGCTCAGGCCGTCCTCGCTGGATGACTCGCCACCAACTCACATGAGCGCCCTCGATCGCCGAAGATTCCTCCACACATCTGCCCTGGCCGGTGGAGCACTGCTCGCCCCCTCACTCACCGGGCTCATCTCGTGCGCGACCGAAAAATCCATGCGACCCGATTCCCGACTCCCCGGGGCGGAAAAGGGTGCAGGCGGATATGGGCCGCTGCTGCTCAGCAAAGAGGTAGGAGAGATCATCTCGGTACCCGCGGGGTTCCAGGTGGCGCTTCTCAGCAGGTCAGGCCAGGAAATGGTGGGAGGCGTTGTCCCCAACGCCTTCGATGGAATGGCCGCCTTCGGAGCCGGTCGCGACAGGCTGCGACTGGTTCGGAACCATGAGGTGCGCGACGCTGCCGGGATAAGCCAGCCCTTTGGCGTCAGGTCATACGATCCGATCGGCCCCGGCGGAACAACCACACTGGAGGTCCGGCTGGGCGGCGACGGCCGGGCAAGTCTGGTAAGGCAGTTCGCCAGCCTCACCGGGACCATCGTCAACTGCGCCGGCGGCCCCACCCCATGGGGCAGCTGGATTACCTGTGAAGAGACCGTGGCCGGTACCGGCGACGGGTGGACCAGAAATCACGGCTACGCCTTCGAGATCCCCGCGGCCGCCAACCGGGTCGTCAATCCGGTGAGTCTCGCCGCGATGGGCCGATTCCAGCGTGAGGCGGTAGCCGTGGACCCCACCACCGGCTGGATTTACCAGACCGAGGACCGAATGCCGGCGGGATTCTACCGCTTCAAGCCGACTGTACCCGGCCAGCTAGCGCGGGGCGGCATTCTGGAGGCGCTGGCGCTGGAGCGTCAGGACGGGCACGAGACCGGTACCAACCAGACCCGCTTGACCCCAAGGAAGGTGCGGTGGGTTCGAATCGACCACCCCGACTCGGACGCGCCCACGCTCGACAGCGGCTTCGTCTTCAACCAGGGCCTTGCCAAGGGGGCGGCACAGTTCGCCCGGCTGGAGGGCTGCTGGTACGGCGACCAGAGCATCTACTTCAACGCGACCAGCGGCGGCAACGCCGGCGCGGGACAGATCTGGCAGTATCACCCGGCCAGGGACGAACTGCGCCTCATCTTCGAGTCGCCGGCGGCGCACATCCTCAACAGCCCCGACAATATCTGTGTGAGTCCACGGGGAGGTCTCGTGATCTGCGAGGACGGCGCCGGTACGAACTACGTCCGAGGGCTCACCAAGGACGGCGCCATCTTCGACCTGGTCAGGAACAACATCAACGAGATCGAATGGGCCGGCGCGTGTTTCAGCCCCCAGGGCAGGACCCTCTTCGTCAACATCCAAGGCAACACCAGGCCGGTCGAGGCGCCCAATGGTGCCGAGGGAATGACGTTTGCGATTTGGGGGCCGTGGGAGTCAGGCGCGCTTTGAGATGGGCGGAGCCGCCTCCTGGATCAACCTCCACACCTCTTCGACGTGGGCCCGCTCGGTCTGCTGCTGTCCGATCGCCACCCGAATCACGTAGCGCCCGCCCAGTTGGGTGTGGGTCAGGTGGACCCGGCGGGTGGCGTTTACCCGGGCAAGCAGCGCGGCATTCAGATCATGCAGCCGCGGGTCATCCATGTCCATTCCGGGCGGGCGGTAACGAAAGCACACCAGCCCGAGAGGTACCGGCGCCACCAGCTCGAATCCTGGCGCCGCCTCGATCCAGCCCGCCAGTTCGCCCGCCAGACGCACGTGCTTTCGGATGAGGTCCCTGAGCCCCTCCAGCCCATAGCTTCTGATCACGAACCAAAGCTTCAAGGCACGGAATCGGCGGCCCAGGGGGATACCCCAGTCACGGAAGTTGACGACCTCATTGTCTTCCGCGGTTCGGAGATACTCCGGGGTGATCGCGAAGGTTCCGAGCAGGGCATTGCGGTCGCGCACGAAATACGCGCTACAGTCGAAGTTCACCAGCATCCACTTGTGCGGATTGAACACGAAACTGTCGGCCTGCTCGACGCCATCGAAGAGGTAGCGCAGCTCCGGTACGATCGCGGCCGCCCCGGCGTACGCCGCGTCTACGTGAAGCCAGACGGCGTGCCGCCGGCAGACCTCGGCTACTCGAGAAAGGGGGTCGATGGCGGTGGAGGACGTCGTCCCCACCGTGGCCACCACGCAGGCTGGAACCAATCCTGCTTTCCGGTCGGCCGCGATCATCCGGTCCAGTGCATCCGGGATCATGGCGTACGCCTGATCGACCGGCACCCGTCGCAGTTGCTCCAGTCCGTATCCCGCGAGCTTGACCCCCTTGTCGATCGACGAATGCGCTTCGCTGGAGGCGTAGACGGTGAGTCTCGCGCTACCGGCGAGACCAGTGACACCGGCTGTGTGATTCGTGGCCCGCTCCCGAGCGGAGAGGAGCGCCAGCAGCGTGGCCGTGGATGCCGTATCCTGGATGACACCGGTGAATCCGTCCGGGAGCCCGAGCATCTGCCGGAGCCACTCCATGGTCACCTGCTCCAGCTCGGTGGCGGCGGGAGAGGTCGCCCACGACATGCACTGAGCGCCAAGCGTGGCCGTTAGCATTTCCGCCAGGATCGACGGCGGGCTGTTATTGGCCGGGAAGTAGGCAAACCAGCCGGGGTGGTTCCAGTGAGTCATGCCTGGAACGATGATCTGGGTAAAGTCCCGAAGGAGAGAGTCGAACGACTCGGCTGTCTCCGGTGGCGAAGACGGCAGCCGCCGCAGAATGTCACCCGGTCGAACGGCCGGTGTCACCGGGAGCGAGCCGACATCCCGCATGTAGCCGGCCATCCAGTCGACGAGGCGATGGCCATGGCGTCGAAAGTCGTCGGGGTTCATGCGGAGAAGATGTGATGGGAATGGGCTATTTGCTATCAGCTATTGGCTATTGGCTATCAGAATGACAATCCACGGCTCCCGTTTTACCTTCCCGCCCTTCCCGTCATTGTCTACCTCCCCGACCCAAGGGCTCCGTGGCCTACTCCGCACTCCGCTGGATGGTCCTCGCCCAGCTGTTCTTCGCCGGGATGAACGTGTGCACCCGTCTGGGTGCGCGCGACCTTCCCTGGCCCGAGATCGGTGCGGCCCGATTTCTCATCGGGGCACTCATGGCGCTGGCGCTGGCGTGGTACCGGGGCACCTCGATTCGCGTCACTGATCAGCCGAGTGCCTGGCGACGAAGCGTGTACGGAGCGCTCTCTGCGCTCGCCACCTTCTACGCGCTCGCCTCCAGCCGAATCGCGCTGGGAGACGCCGCTACACTGGGCGCTACCGCCCCGATCTTCGTGGCACTGCTCTCCGGCCCTCTCCTGGGAGAGAGTGTGGGTGGCCGAGTGAGCCTGGCGATCCTCCTGGGGTTTTCCGGCATCGTGGCCGTGGTAGGACCGTCCTTCGATATCGCGGCTCCCGTTGCGGCGGCGGCCACCATCGGCGCCGTCTTCTACGCACTCGCCATGATCTGGCTGCGCAAGATCGGCCCCGGCGAAACCCACGAGGCCGTGGTGCTCCACTTCTCGCTCGTCTCCCTGGCGCCCATGCTGGCACTGGCCATACCGGTGTGGCAGTGGCCCGATACGCGGGGCGCCCTGCTCCTGCTCGGCGCCGGCCTCGGCGGCGGCGCGGCCCAGATTGCCATGACCCGAGCCTTCTCCCTGCACCGCGCTGCCCCGATCACCGCGCTCACCGGGCTGGGCATCGTGCTCACCCACCTCCTGGCAATCCCAGTCTTTGGCGACCGGCCGACCGGGTGGCAGATCGCGGGGTCGCTCCTGGTGATCGGGGCCAGCCTGTTGCTCGCGATGGAACGTGAAGACGCCCCATCCCAAGCCCGCGCGGCGGGGTGACCGGATGTATTTTCCGTCATGGCCGCGCCCGATCTCCTGACAGCTGGACCGCGCACGGATGGCTTGGGCTTTGACCCCAACGTTGCTTGCCGGCACCTGGCCGAGGCCGATCCGACCATAGGTGAGTTGATCGCACGGGTGGGGGAGTTCACCATGCGGCCCCAGCCCAGCCATAGCCTGTTCCGGGTGCTGGTTCGTTCGATCGTCTACCAGCAGCTCAGCGGGAGGGCCGCCGCCACGATTCTGAGCCGGGTAACCCTGCTCTTCGCCCCGAAGCGGTTCCCTACTCCACGCGACCTTCTCGAGATCGCTCCCGAGCGGCTTCGCGCGGCCGGCCTTTCGACCGCCAAGACCGCGGCCCTTCGGGATCTGTCCGCGAGAACCCTGGACGGCACCGTGCCCTCCCTGGCGCGAGTGCGGCGGATGGAGGATGAAGAGATCGTCGCCCGCATGACGGCGGTGCGCGGGATCGGGCGCTGGACGGTGGAGATGTTCCTTATTTTCAAGCTGGGCCGGCCCGACGTACTGCCGCTGGGCGACCTGGGCGTCCGCAAAGGCTTTGCCCTGACGTACGGAATCCGGAAACTGCCCGAGCCCGCGGCCATGAGCCGCCGGGGCGAGCGCTGGCGACCCTACCGAAGCGCGGCAAGCTGGTATTTGTGGCGCGCCCTCGAGCTTTAGACCCGAGGTTATGACATGACACGACGGGAACAGGGGCCGCGTTTTGCCCCCAGCGCTCAGGCGATCGCGATGGTCCGGGAGAGATTGCAGCGAATGGGCTTGCCGGCCAGCGACGCGGCCGCCCGGAGTCTGGCGGAAGCCCTGCTCGCGCTGGAGGGACCCCGGCTGTACGCGCAGGCGCAGGGCAATCTCGAGAACTCGCTGGAGATCATTCGCGACACGGCGGAATCCGCCCTGACCGCACTTGGGGACGAACGATCGGCGCCCATGGTTCCCGCGGCAACGCTACCCGGGCGCCGGCCTCCTACCCCCAGGCACACACCGAAATTACCGGACGAGCTGAACGATGAGGAGCCGCGCCCGGTGTTCAAGCGCCCCAGGCGTTGAGCCCTGCTGGCTTACCCTGGCTTCGATTCCCCTTCCCGATCCACTCGATCGAGTAAGTGTGCCACCTCTTCAGGGGAAAGTCCGACCTCCTGCAGGATCTGCTCGGTGCTCGGCCGGCTGAAATCCTCCCTTCGAGCTTCGAAGATCAGTTCGTGAGCTTCGGGGGCATCGAGCACCTGCTGCTGGCGCAGCACCCATCCGCTTTCATCCACGAACAGCCGCAGCGCATGGTCCAGCGAGTCGAATACGTTCTCGTTCCACTTCCGGTCGCGCGGGTGCCAGAACCGCGTGACCAGTGTGCTGACCGGCGGTACCTTGTCTGCCGGCTTGACTGGTCGGGTGACGACGACGACTAAATGAACCCGGCCCGATCGCTCCGACTTGAGAGGGTCGGCGGCGACCTCGACTGCGGGTGAGTGCCCTTCGGTGGCAGAAAACTGTGCCCGCTTCTCCATCGCCGTTGCCCCTCCGCTGGCCAGCGCTCAGTTCCGGTCTTCCCGGAGAATGGCGTAGAGGACCACGTCCTCGTACACGCCCCATTTTTTCACCCGTTCACGCAGAAGCCCTTCTCGCTGCATGCCGACGTGGAGCAGTACCTGCCCGGCCGCGGGGTTGCGCGCCATGTGATGGGCGCAGATGCGATTGAGCCCAAGCGTCTCGAAGCCGAACCGGATCACCGCCGCGGCCGCCTCGCTCGCGTAGCCCTGGCCCCACCAATCGCGCCCGATCCAGAACCCCAGCTCGGCCTGAAGGTGCTCGTGGTCGATGTCCCGGAGGCTGGCGGAGCCGATCAGCGGAGAGCCGGGAAGCAGACGGATGGCGAAGTTGGTAGCGCGCCCTCGCACCGACTCCCGGCGCTGGTTGCCGATCCAGGCCAGGGCATGGTCCAGGGCGTAGGGGTGGGGGATAGACACCGTGGTATCCGCGATCTCGCGAGCGCCCGCCATGCGCTGCAGCTCGGTCGCGTCATCGGACTCGAAGGTTCCGAGGACGAGGCGGGCGGTGCGTATCGTGGGGGTGGCACTCACGGCACCCTAGTAGGCGTCCCGCCGTGCCTGCTCGATTTTGTCCCTCAATTCAGTCGCCGCTTGCCGCAATCCTTCGAGCTCCCGGTGTCTTCCGCTGATCGCGCCTGCTTGCAGCTCCTCACCGAGTCCGCGACACATCTCGGTCGCGCGGCGGATTCGGAACTGCTCCTGGAACCCCCTGGAATCCGCGCCCCCGGCCGCACTCAGCAGCCCCCACAGCCGGAGGCGCATGTCATCCAGCGCACTCTTGAAGTCCTCCAACCCCTCGACCGGCGCCCGCCCGAGGGCCATGCGCACCTCGATGGCGCCGAGCGTCGAGTTGAGGGTAGACATCTGCTCGGCAAAGCTCGGCTCCGCCATAGATCCTCCCACGCATGAGAGTGACCCGGGAATAGGGCGGTCCGCCTGCCTCAACCGTCGAGACTAAGCCGGACCGCGTGGGGATTAACCAGCTTACTCTCGATAGGCGTCGGCCGAGGTATCGAGGTCTCGCCGCGGCTCGGCATCCCCGCCCACGAGCGTGCTCCAGGATACCTCATGGCCCTTGCGGGCACCCTTGGGCGTGACCTTTACCCCTTCCGGCGAGATGGCCACCGTGTACAGCTTCCCCTCCAGCTCCAGCTCTCGCTTGATCGTCTTGTCGAGTTTTGTAGCCATTCCGTCCTCAGGTGGTTGGTGAGGGTCTGCTCGCCCATAAGTCGTTATGTACCAGCGGGTCCATGTTTTCGTCCCGCCAAGTATACGCAATAGATGGCACTGCCGTCGAGTTGTGCCCCGGGGGACGATCCCTATTCTTACTAGTATCCCCATCAGCGCAGGCAGGATGCCCAACGACCGTGAGGCCCGTCTCAGGCGGGAGTTCGCCCCGCTCTACCCCGGGCTCAAGCCTGGGACCTGGTATAAGGCGGCCTGGCTTTCGGCCCGCCAATTCGCCCGGGTACGCTGTGACGGCCGCGCGTCTTCCATGGCCAGCGTGGTCAACGAACGCCATTTCGAGTTCCGCGGTGGCAAACCCCGACGGAAACGCGGGTCAGCAAAGAACCGATTTTCTCAGTAACCTCCCCCCCTTGGCCAACAAGTCCCAACACAGGTGATATTGCCGGCCGGACGGATGGCGCTGCCCCGCTACCTGAGCTGGAGGCCCTTTGAACATCGATCCGCTGCTCGCCGTTGCTTCCTTTGCTATCGGTATCGTCGTCGGCCTCACCGGCATGGGGGGCGGTGCATTGATGACTCCAGTGCTCGTGCTCTTCTTTAATGTGCCGCCGCTCACCGCCGTGTCTTCCGACCTGGTAGCGAGCGCGGTGATGAAACCGGTGGGATCGGTGGTTCATCTGCGGCGAGGCACCGTCAATCTCGATCTAGTCAAGTTGCTGTGCATCGGCTCGATTCCCGGGGCGTTCAGCGGAGTGCTCATCGCCCGTGCCCTGGGCACCGGCCAGCAGGTGCAGGATGTCATACGGATGGCGCTCGGAGTGGCCCTGCTTCTGGCCGCCGCCGGGCTCACGGTTCGCGCCTACATCCGGCTGAGCGAGCACGCACGCCGCCGGGATGGAAGCGCGGACCCTCTTCCACAGGGCCCGCCGTCTGTCATTCTGCGGCCGGTTCCCACCGTGGTGCTCGGCGCGCTCGGCGGCATCGTCGTGGGTCTGACTTCGGTGGGCTCGGGGTCGCTGATCATCATCGCGCTCATGACCCTCTATCCCACACTCAAGGCCAGCGAGCTGGTCGGCACCGACCTGGTTCAGGCGGTCCCGCTGGTTGCATCGGCGGCCCTGGGGCACATTCTCTTCGGTGACTTCAAGCTCGATCTGACTACGTCGCTTCTGGTAGGCTGCCTTCCCGGTGTTTGGCTGGGCGCCCAGCTCTCGGCCCGCGCTTCCGGTGGGCTGGTGCGCCGCGCGTTGGCGTTCGTGCTGTTGGCCTCGGCGCTCAAGCTTCTGAACGTTTCCAACAGGGACACCGCCATTGCGCTCGCACTGGTACTCCTGCTTGCGCCCCTGTTGTGGATGCTGGTCCGTCGCCACCACGGCTTCCCTGCTCTTGCACGCAGGACCAGCGCGAAAACCTCGGGCTGAGCCTCCAGGAGCAACCATTATTCATCGTGCGACACCCAGGACCCCACGGTCACGGTCACGGTCACTCCGGCCCAGGTGCGGGGGCAAGGCATTTACGCAGAGGCTTCTGGTTCAGCGGCGGATTGGGCTATGGAAGGCTCGGTTGCCAGGGCTGCGGCCGGCGGGATGGCTCCTACAGTGGTGGACTGGCCCTCGGTGTGACCATCAGCCAGAAGGTAGTCATCGCGAAAGTCGGTCAGATTGGCCTGGGGATAACCGTCCATTGATGCGAATCACGACCCGGTGACACTCGTTCCGACCACCTGGCCGCGGGGACTGAGGCGGAGCGATGACCTAACAGAAAGAGCTTACCGTTCGGTAAGCTCTTGAATGAATGAGTAACTTGCTTCTGGGAGCTCCCGAGGAGGGACTCGAACCCCCGACCCGGTGATTAACAGTCACCTGCTCTACCAACTGAGCTACTCGGGATCGTCGTCGATGCCGCGGGGTTTTCCACCCGCTTCGGCAGGGCAAAACTAGTGGCCCGCGCACCGTTAGGCAACGAGGAATCAACGGTCTACCGAGTCCAGCCGCGCGTTCCGCGCCGCCGCTGAATCGGCCGCTCTCAGACCGCCGCGAACTCCCTGTGCCCCGGGCAGCTTCGACGCACCGAGGACGCTGTCCCGCTCGCGCTGGGTGCCCGGGCGCGCCTTCCCAGTGTCCGACGTGCACGCCCCAGCGAACAGAAAAATGAAGATGAAAGAGCGCATGGACGGAGCCGGTGAAAGGGCTATTGGCTGTTGGCTATTGGCGAGTGGAAGGCTGGAGTCCACAGCCTCCTGGCCCCCTCCCCCCAACTGCCATACCTTGCACTCAGGGTGAGCCAAGGCACAGCCGGCCCCATGAGCCCGGCCTAGCTTGGTTCCCGCCCCACCCCAAAGCTAAGCCAAGTGAATGTCAAAGGATGCAAGTCAGAGTGCCTCGGGACCACCGGCGGCATGATACTGCACCGTGGATCGTTGTCAAATAATACGCTTGTTTTCTTTACACAGGACTTCGAATCTTGCAGCGAAATAGTTGGCTAAGTCGTTGTTCAGAAAAATGTTACAATAAGGAGTCTACCATTCTATCAGCCGGTACGTAGCTTGCCTACTATGTCCCTGTACCCCCTGATCGGGCACCAGGAAGTCCGGAATCGGCTGGCTAGGGCGGCACGTGGTGGCAAGCTGCCACAGGTTCTGCTGGTTACCGGGGCTCCGGGTGTGGGAAAGCAGCGACTCGCGCTGTGGCTGGCCCAGCTGGTCCTCTGCCAAGATCGGGGCCAGGAACCGTGTGGGACGTGCAGAGCTTGTCACCTGGTCGCCGGGCTCTCGCACCCCGATGTGCACTGGATCGTACCGATCACGAAGCCAAGCAAGGCTTCTGACACGGATAAACAGGTCGAGGAATCGGCGGAGGCCATCGCCCAAGTCATGACGGACCGGCGTGCCGAGCCCTTGTACCCGGTGCCCGACGGCATGGCCGCCCACAGCTTGGCAAGCGTACGGCTGCTTCAACGGCGAGCGGCGTTGTCTCCGGTGGAAGGTGGGGCCCGGGTATTCATCTTGGGCGAAGCCGACCGGCTGATCGCCCAGGAAGCGAGCCAGGAAGCGGCGAACGCGCTGCTCAAGCTGCTGGAAGAGCCACCAGTGGGCAGCCTGTTCCTGCTGACGACGGTCGAGGCTCGCCGGCTGCTGCCCACCATGAGGTCCCGGGCAGTGCCTCTCAGGCTGGGACGGCTGACCGATGCCGAGGTGGGAGGGTTTCTGAAGGCGTATTTGAAGCCCGCACCTTCGTCGCGGGAGCTGGAGCAGCGGGTGTCGGTGGCCGAGGGGTCTATCGGAGCCGCGCTTGCAGCGGGCGACGAAGCCGGGAAGGCACAGCAGGCGGCACAGCGGTGGCTCGAGGCGGTACTGGCAGGGCCTGGTCCCTCGTTTGAGCGGGCCCTGAAGCAACCGCCCTACGCGGCGCGGGGTGAGTTCACCGCCATGCTCGACGCGCTGGCCGAGACGCTGGGCGACGCAGCCCGGGGAACGTTGGGACAGCCTGTGCGGCGGACCGTTCCGCCGGCGCTGATGCGCTATCGGGATCCCGATCCACTGCTCAAGGCCATGGAGCACGTGGCCGACGCCCGAGAGGCGGCATGGGGAAACGTGAACCCGCAGGTTCTGCTGGCCGTCTTGGGCGAAGAGCTGGCCGAGGTCCTGTGAAGCTGAGCCATCTGGACGAGCGGGGCCGGGCGCGTATGGTGGATGTGGGAGGGAAGCCCGCGTCGGAGCGGACCGCCACCGCCGAAGGAGTGGTCCGGATGTCACAGGAGGCGTTCGATCTCGTCGCGGCGCAGGCGGTGGCCAAGGGCGACGTGCTCGCGGTGGCTGAAGTAGCGGGAACGATGGCGGCCAAGCGTACCGGCGACCTGATCCCGCTCTGTCATCCTCTCGGCCTGGATCTGGTCGAG
>JBKJZM010000071.1:0-5722 GCA_046715295.1 Gemmatimonadales bacterium
GCGGTGGACAGCGCCACCTCGGAGGCGGCCGCAGGAGGACTGCTCGCCGCCCAGCGCCGCGGTCGCACCACAGCGACGCTCGGTGAGATCCGCAACCGCGGCGATGTCCTTCTCTTCTGGGGTGTCGATCCGAATCAGCGGTATCCCCGCTTCCTATCGCGCTACGCGCTCGAGCCGGCGGGCACCCAGGTACCGAACGGCCGCGCCGGCCGGTTCGTGATCGCCGTGAACATCGGGGCCGATAAGGGACCCGCGGGAGCAGACCTGACTATCACCCTGGAGCCGTCCGAAGAAATCGCCGCGCTCTCACTCATGCGGGCGGCAGTCCTGGACCATCGCGTCCCCGATCCATCGCCCAACCTGGTGAGGGCAGTCGGCCTCGTCGGCCGGCTTACCGGCGCCCGCTATGCGGTCCTGGTCCACGACGCGGAGCCAACGGCCGTCCCCCGGAATCCGCTCCGGGTCGAGGGTCTGATCGCCCTGACCCAGGCGCTCAACGGACCGACTCGCGCCGCGCTCAGCAGCCTCCGGGCGGGTGGAAACGGGCCCGGTGCGGAATCGGTATTGACCTGCCAGACGGGTTACCCCTTCGCGGTGGATTATTCGCGAGGCTATCCCCGGTACCTGCCGGGCCAGCGCGGCCTCGACCGGCTGGAGAGAGGCTCCTTTAACGCCGCGTTGGTGGTGGGGTCGCCGAGTCTGGGCGGAGACGCCGCGGCGGCACTAGGTAGCATCGACACGGTGGTGATCGGTCCCCGGGCAAGCCAGGCCCCCTTCACGACCCGGGTAGCGATTGACACCGGTGTGGCCGGGATCCACGAAGCCGGTACCGCGTATCGGATGGATGACGTTCCACTCTCCTTGCGGCCGCCGCTCACGGCTCAGCGTTCGGCGGTGCAGACCCTGCTAGCACTCACCGATGCCGTACGAGGCAGGCTCCCGGGAGGGAAAGCGTGACCAGCCGGCTTCGCGTCGTGGGCGGTATGGTTCACGACCCCGCCAACGGGATCGACGGGGAGGTCCGTGACATCTGTATCGAGGATGGTCGCATCGTGGCCAGCCTGCCCGACGGCGTGCCCACGCTCGACGCACAGGGAATGATCGTAATGGCGGGGGGCGTGGACATTCACTCCCACCTCGCCAGCTCCAGCTGCAACCATGCTCGCCGGTTGCTGCCGGAGGAGCACTCGGCTGATCCGGCACCCGCTCCCACCCTGTTCGATGCCGCCCCACCCCGGTCGGGCACCGGAGGCACGGTCCCGACGACCTTCACCACCGGCTACCGTTACGCCGGTCTGGGATACACCACCGTTTTCGATGCAGCCGTGGCTCCCGTGATGGCGCGACACAGCCATGCCGAGCTGGAGGACACGCCCTGCATAGACGGCGGGTTCTTCGCGCTGCTGGGAAACGACGAGTACCTGCTGCGGCAAGTTGCCGCCGGCGAAAGGGAGCGGGCCCGGGACTACGTCGCCTGGCTCCTTGGCTCAACCGGTGCCTACGCCGTCAAGATCGTGAATCCGGGCGGGGTCGCGGCCTGGAAGTCGGGTCAGCGGAATCTCAACGGTCTCGAGGAGGTCCTCGCGACGCACGGCGTCACTCCGCGCGCCATCCTGGAGACGCTTACCGACGCGGCCAACCAGCTCCACCTCCCTCACCCGGTCCACATCCACTGCAACAATCTCGGTTTGCCGGGCAACGTGGCGGTCACGCTCGCCAGCATGCAGGCACTGGCCGGCCGCCGGGCACATTTCACTCACGTGCAGTTCCACTCCTATGGTGGCCCCGGGTGGAGTTCGGGTGCGGTGCCGGTCATCGAGTACGTCAACGCACATCCGGAGCTGAGCATCGACGTGGGCCAGGTGATGTTTGGACCGGCCGCAACGATCACGGCAGATGGGCCGGTCGAATACCTGCTCCACAAGAGCAGTGGTCGTAAATGGGTGAACATCGATATCGAGCTCGAGACCGGCTGCGGGATCGTCCCGTTTCACTATAAGGACAAAGCCGCGGTCTCGGCGCTCCAATGGGCGATCGGGCTCGAGCTCTTTCTGCTCAGCCGCGATCCCTGGCGGGTGGTGCTCTCGACCGACCACCCGAACGGGGGCTCGTTTCTCTCCTATCCGGCTCTGATTCAGCTGCTGATGGATAGAAACGTACGGGACGAGAAATTGAAGCTGGTGAATCCCAAGTTGCTCGCTGGCTCGGCCCTGGCGGATGGGCTCAGCCGGGAGTACACGCTGAACGAGATCGCGGTTATTACCCGGGCCGGGCCCGCGAGGCTGCTCGGCCTTCGTCACAAGGGCCACCTGGGCCCGGGGGCGGACGCCGACGTGACCGTGTACGCCAGGGACGCGGACATTGCGCACATGTTCGCTACTCCCCGCTACGTGATTAAAGGGGGGACCCTGGTGGTGGAGGAGGGCCAGCTGCGCCGCGCTCCCGCCGGCCGCCGCTTGCATGTCAGGCCGGGCTATGACGAGGCCCTCCTGCCCGATCTGAAGCGCTACTTCGACGCGTATTCGACCGTCGCGTTCGAGAACTATCCGGTTCAGGAAATCCCAGATGAACCCATCACCGTCTGATATCATCCTGAACCCATTCGCTCCGCTCAGCGCAGGCTCCGTGAAGGACCTCTCATGAAGATCCGCGGCGTCTTCATCGAGGACACCTTCGCCGAAGCCTTCACCATGCGGGTAGCACGTATCATTATTACCGCGCGCAGCTCCCGCTGGGTCCGTGCTGCCGCGCTCAAGCTGACCGGCTTCGCCACGTCGGTGATCGGCTGCAAGGTCGAGGCAGGCGTCGAGCGAGAGCTCCCCGCTAAGGAAACGCCCGACGGGAGGCCGGGCGTCAGCGTCCTCATGATGACCATGGGCAAGGACGACCTGGCCAAGCGGCTCATCGAGCGCGTGGGTCAGACTGTGCTCACCTGCCCCACCACTGCCTGCTATGATGGGCTGCCGAACGCGCCGGACCGGGTAGGCGTCGGGTCCGCGCTGCGGTTCTTCGGCGATGGATTCCAGATAAGCAAGGTCATTGCCGGCCAGCGTTTCTGGCGGATCCCCGTCATGGAAGGGGAGTTTCTGGTTCAAGAGAAGTTCGGGATGCTCAAGGGAGTGGGAGGGGGCAACTTCCTGATTCTGGCTCGAAGCGCGGATGCCGCCCTCGAGGCGGCCGAGGCAGCGGCCGACTCGATGGCAGCCCAGCCGGGGGTCGTCCTTCCATTCCCCGGTGGCGTGGTCCGGAGCGGCAGCAAGGTGGGCGCGCGCCGGATCAAGTCCATGATCGCATCCACCAATGATGCGTTCTGCCCTACCCTTCGCGCGGTCACGGTCAGCGCTCTGCCGGAAGGCGTGAATTCGGTGCTCGAGATCGTAGTGAACGGAGTCGATACGAATGCGATCGCCGCAGCCATGAAAACCGGCATCGATGCCGCCTGCCGGGACGGCGTGGTGGCTATCAGCGCCGGAAACTACGGCGGCAAGCTTGGCCCTCATCACTTTTACCTCCGGAAGATCATGAATGGAGGCACGAAGTGACCGGCGGTCTGGTGGCCACACTAAAGGAGCCGCTGCGGCAAAGAGCGGATTTGTCCGAGGTGCTGGCCAGCTCATGGACCAGCCTCTCAGCGAGAGAGCTGTCCGGCCGGCCGGTGTACCTGGAGCGCGATGGCGAAGTGCGCGTCGGCGATCTGTTCGAGCTGGAGGGTGGGACCCAGGGAACCATCCGCTTTGTGGGGGAGCTGGATCAGGCCGACCGTCTGGGTGCGGGGCTCAGCGAGGGCGAGGTGATCGTCGATGGAAGCCTGGGTCGTGAGGCCGGCCTTGCCCAGGCCGGCGGACGACTCGATATCGGCGGAGATGCCGGCCCCCGTGCCGGCGCCGCGCCGCTCGGCTTCAAGCGCGGAATGACCGGAGGTGAGTTGATCGTGCGTGGGTCCGCCGGAGCGGAGGCGGGTGCTGCGATGCGACGAGGGCTCCTCGTCATCGTCCGCGCGGCCGGCGACAGGACAGGACTCGGAATGATCGCCGGAACCGTGGTCGTATTCGGCTCAGTCGGACTCGACGCCGGGCTTTGGTCCAAACGAGGGTCGGTCGTGGCGCTGGGCCGGATCACCCCGCCTCCGACGTATTCCTATGTGTGCACCTACCAGCCGACGTACCTGCGCCTGCTGCTGACGCGCTTGCGCGCCGGCCACGGACTACCGGTCCGGCCACGACACCTCAACGGCTTCTATCGCCGTTACAGCGGCGACATGGCTGAGTCGGGCAAGGGAGAGATCCTCGCATGGACAACCAAATGACCTCGCTTCGGATGAACGAGGCCGCGGGCGAAATCGCCGACAGTATGGCGGATCAGCCGGACCTCCTTCGGGTCCGGACCTTCAGGCTCCCGAGCGGCGCACGGGTGATCGATGCCGGAGTCGAGGCCGATGGGGGGATCGAGGCCGGGATCGCGCTGGCCGAGATCTGCATGGTTGGACTGGGGAATGTGAGCTGCACTCCGCTTCAGATTGGTGGCCGGTCTCATACGGGATTGATCGTCTGGACCGACCATCCGGCCGTGGCATGCATGGCATCCCAATATGCCGGCTGGGCGATCTCGGTCGGCAAGTTCTTCGCGATGGGGTCGGGCCCGCTGCGGGCGCATGCGAGAGTAGAGCGTGAGCTGTTCGAGAAGCTGGGGTACGAGGAGCAGGCAGACGAGGGGGTGCTGGTTCTGGAGACTCGCGCACTTCCGAACGATGAGGTAGTAGCCTGGATAGCGGAAAAAGCGCGCCTCCAGCCGCTCCAGCTCACCTTCGTGGTTGCGCCCACCGCCAGCATTGCCGGCGGGGTCCAGATCTCAGCCCGGATCATCGAGACCGGCCTTCATAAGATGGAGACCCTCGGGTTCGACGTGACACGCGTCGTGAGTGCCATGGGAACGGCTCCGCTCCCTCCGGTGGCCAAGAACGATCTCAGGGCCATTGGCCGCACCAATGACTGTATCCTCTACGGGGGCCAGGCCCGCTACACAGTCAAAGCGCCCGATTCCGAACTGGAGAAGCTGGCCGATCAGATACCGGCTTCCGCCTCACGCGACTACGGCACCCCGTTCTACGAGATTTTCCAGCGGTATGGGGGAGACTTCTACAAGATCGACCCGCTGCTGTTCAGTCCCGCCGAGGTGTGGCTTACCAGCACCGAGAGCGGACGGACGTTTCACGCCGGACGTTTGAATCCCGAGGTGCTCGAAGCCTCGCTCTACACCTAACCCAGGAGCTTTCTATGCGTCGCTCGAGCTGGCTGTTGGTCTCCGCCTCCATCCTTGCCGTCGCCTGTAATAAGAGCGGTGACAAGGCAGGGGACATGCCGGGAGCAGACACGGCCACCGCCGCGGCACCCGCCGGTCCCGCGGCGCTCGTTACGGTGCTGTACAACCCGCCTAAGGACCCGGCGGCATTCGAGAAGTACTATGCGGCTACCCACCTTCAGCTGCTCTTCGCAAACCAGAAAGAAATCGGGTTCGCTCGCGCTGACTTCACGAAGTTCAACTCGACCCTCGACGGCAAGAAGCCCACCTCTTACCGGCAAGCGGAGCTGTACTTCGACTCGATGGACGACCTGCAGAAAGGGGTTGCCACCCCAGGATTCAAGAAGGTCGCCGATGACCTGAAGAACTTTGCCGACGGGGGGCTCATCGCCATGGTCGCGACTACCACCAATGAGCACGAGAC
>JBKJZM010000072.1:0-11242 GCA_046715295.1 Gemmatimonadales bacterium
GACAAGGACGTATGAGGAAACTGCTAATTCTTGCAGCTGTGGCTGCTATGTCAACCGCCTGCGCCAACCGGTCCGAGGACGAGACCGGCGCGACCCCGGACCGGGGTGACGCCACGGTAACCGCCACGGACACCGCGTCTGTTCCGACCGACAGCACCATGGGCCAGCGCCCCGGGGCGACCGATTCCAGCGCGGTGTGGCAGGATGATACCACGTCGATGGGTGCACCCTCGCCCGTCCAGGGCGACAGTGCCATGATCAACCACGCCGTGCCGGACACGACTGCTCGTCAGTAACCGAATCTGTCTCCGGTAGCGAACCAGACGGGCCCCGGATACACTCCGGGGCCCGTCTGCTTGCGAGAGTGAATGTCTGGTGCCCAGGAGGTAACGCGGACGTACCTGGAGATGGATGCCCCGGGGGATTTACGGTCGGCACCCATTCCCGAGCCGTCGCCGCGTATCGAGCGACTGGAGCACTGCTCCCCGGCCGTCTTTCGCTCGCTCTATACCGAGGTCGGGCGTGCGTTTCATTGGACCGACCGGCTTCTCTGGACCGATGCCACGATCCAACGTCACCTGAGTGACCCGGGGGTATCGATCTGGCTCATGTCTGAAGCCGCAACACCGGCCGGGTATTTCGAGCTTCGAGCGCACGACGATGGATCGGTCGAGATCGCCTACTTTGGTTTGCTTTCCTCATACATCGGCAGAGGCTGGGGCAAGTACCTCCTCACCCGAGCCACCCAGGCCGCCTGGGCACTGGGGCCGACGCGGGTGTGGCTCCACACCTGCACGCTGGACCATCCATCGGCACTTCCCAACTACTTGAAGCGGGGATTCCGGCCGGTGCGGCAGGAGGTATATACGATCAGCGGGTAGGCTGACCCGCCTCTTCGAACCGCGCTGTGAAATGCCGGAGGATGGGAGCCTGCTCGGCGAAGCGGTATCCGCCTACGTCGGATCGGCGCTTCCATATCTCGAGAATTGCTTCCACGACATAGTCGATGTGACTCTGGGTGTAGACCCGGCGCGGGATTGCGAGGCGAACCAGCTCCATCGCCGCGGCAGTCTCCTGGCCGGTGTCGCTATCCCGCCGGCCGAACATCACCGTTCCGATCTCCACCGCGCGGATGCCCGCCTCCCGGTACAGCTCGGCGACGAGAGCTTGTCCGGGGAGCTGGAGCGCCGGGATTTGAGGGAAGAACGCCGCCGCATCGATATAGATGGCGTGGCCGCCCGGCGGCTGGACGATGGGGACACCTGCCCGGGAGATGTGTTCGCCGAGATAGGTGGTGGAGGTAATGCGGTAAAGCAGGTAGTCCTCGTCGAGCGCTTCCCGCAAACCCACCGCGATCGCGTCCAGGTCCCGCCCCGCCATCCCCCCGTAGGTGGGAAAGCCCTCGGTCAGGATCAAGAGGTTCCGCTCCTTTGAGGCCAGCATTCCGTCGTTGGTGGCGAGCAGGCCACCAATGTTCGCCATCCCATCCTTCTTGGCCGACATGGTGCAGCCGTCGGCATAGGAGAAGAGCTCCCGGGCGATCTCGAGCGGAGTCCGGCCGGCGTATCCATCCTCCCTGAGCTTGATGAAGTAGGCGTTTTCCGCGAACCGGCAGGCATCGATGTACAGCGGAATCCCATACTCGCGGCACACCGTCGAGACCGCCCGCACGTTGGCCATGGACACAGGCTGGCCCCCACCGGAGTTGTTGGTGACCGTCAGCATGCAGAGCGGTATGCGTTCCCGTCCTACTTCGGCGATGAGCGCCTTGAGCCGCTCGACGTCCATGTTCCCCTTGAACGGATGGCGGGCGGAAGGGACCAGACCTTCGGGGATCACCAGGTCGCGCGCCACGGCTCCGGTGAACTCGACGTTGGCACGGGTAGTGTCGAAGTGGGTGTTGTTGGGCACGATGTGCCCGGGCCGGCACAACGTCGCGAAGAGGATTCGTTCGGCGGCACGACCCTGATGCGTCGGGAGGACGTGACGGAAGCCGAAGATGGCATGCACCGCCTCCTCGAAGCGGTACCACGACCGGCTGCCGGCATAGGACTCGTCCCCGCGCATGACTGCGGCCCACTGTTCCGAGCTCATGGCCGCGGTTCCGCTATCCGTGAGGAGGTCGATGAGCACGTCCTCGGCCCGGAGCAGGAAGACGTTGAATCCGGCGGCCCGGAGCTTCTCCTCGCGCTCATGGCGGGAGGTCAGCCGGATTGGTTCCACCGACTTGATCTTGAAAGGCTCGATAATGGTCCGCATGGTGGAAATGTAGCGTGGGTCACGGCAGGTGCCGCATGCCCCCGCCATGATAACCCTCCCCTAGCAAGGCGACGATGTGGCAAGCAGCGGATGGAAAACGCGCGACATCCTGCGCACCCTTGCCATCATTGCCGGGTTCTATATCACGCTCCAGCTGCTCTGGGTGGGGCAGTCCATCGTCCTGCTCACTTTTCTCGGGGTCTTGTTCGGCGTTGCGCTGACCGCTGGCGTAGACTGGCTGGAGCGGCGCCGGGTGCCGCGCGGTATCGGCGCGCTCCTCATCCTGCTGACGTTTCTCGGCATCCTCGCGGGCCTCGGTGCTGCAACGGCGCCCAGCATCACCGGTCAGCTTCAGGAGCTGAAGACCCAGCTGCCCGAGGCGGTCGGCAAGATCCAGCGCTGGGTCAAGGAGCGTCAGGAAGGCGTCAACCAGGTGCTGGAGCAGGTGACGCCGGATGCCGCCGGCGGGGACAAGCCGGTGGGCGACACCACCGCCAGCCAACCCGGACAGACTGAGGAGCCCGAACAAGGCGACAGGAAATCGCCCTCGCTAGGAGAAAGTGTGGCCGAACAGGCGGGCGGGGTTGCGCGCCACCTGTTTGGATTCTTCTCCTCCACGCTCTCGGTGATCGGCGGCATGGTGCTGATCCTGTTCGTGGCGGTCTTCATCGCCGTCGATGCCCGGACCTATCAGAATGGTCTGATGCACCTGTTCCCCCACGAAGCCAGGCCTCGCGCGCGCGAGGTGCTCAGCGCGACGGCGGCGATGCTCCGGCGCTGGCTGTTGACCCAGTTCGTCAGCATGGTGCTGGTCGGGCTGCTGACTGCTGGTGTCCTCCTCGCGATGGGAGTCAAGGCCGCCATTGCTCTCGGGATCATTGCGGGAATCCTGGAGTTCATCCCAATTGCTGGTCCCATCCTCTCGGCGGTGCCGGCCATCGCCATGGGGTTCCTGGATGGTCCCGAGAAGGCACTCTACGTAGCCCTGGCCTACCTGGTCATCCAGCAGCTGGAGTCCAACCTGCTGTATCCGCTGCTCATGAAGAAAGGGCTGGAGCTGCCACCGGTGCTCACCATTTTCACACAGGGAGTCCTCGCAATCGTCTTTGGCTTCATCGGCCTGCTGGTGGCGGTTCCGATGCTGGCGGCGGCGATGGTGCCGATCAAGATGTTGTACGTGCGGGACGTGGTCGGTGATGAGGTGAAGCTGCCGGGGGAGTAGACAGAATAGGCGGAAGGAACAGATGCGGAAGGTGGAGAGGCGGTCGGAAAAGAGGCGGTCGGAAAAGAGGTCATAACCTTCGCCCCTTTTCTTTCCGCCTCTTGACCTACCGCTTCTACCGCTTACTCACCCCTCGTCCGGGATAATCAGATTCTGCCCCGGCTCGATCAGATCGGGATTGTCGATTACGTCCCGGTTTGCCTGGTAGATCTGCCGCCACTTGCCCGCATCGCCATACTCCCGCTTGGCGATCTTCGAGAGGCTGTCCCCTTTCACTACGGTGTATGTCTTGCCTGCGGGCGTAATGTTTCTCGGTTCCGTCGCCATAGATCCCTCCAGTTAACCTTGAACCCTCGTTCGGCCCGGTGCCGGGATACGATCCGGCGAATGCCCAACTTGGCACCCGGGCCCGCCCGGCGGTGTGGCCTGGCTCACGGCACCCATTACCTTGTTCCCATGTCCGCCTCCACCAAGGCCCGCCTCCAGCTGATCGGAGCCGCCCTGCTGTTCTCGACCGGCGGCGCCGCGATCAAGGCTGCCGCCTTCACCGGATGGCAGATCGCCAGCCTACGATCCGGGTTCGCGGCCGTCGCGCTGCTGTTGATGGCTCCCGGTGCGCGCCGGGGCTGGACCCGGCAATCGATCCTGGTGGGTGTCGCGTATGCGGGTTGTCTCACCCTCTTCGTCCTGGCCAACCGGCTCACCACCGCGGCCAGCACCATCTACCTCCAGTCCACGGCGCCACTCTATCTTCTGATTCTCGCTCCCTGGCTGCTGAAGGAACCCGTGCGCCGGCGGGATGTCGGCTTCATGCTTGCGGTGGCCGTCGGCTTGATGCTCTTCTTTGTCGGGGTGGATGCGCCCGCCGCGACGGCGCCGGATCCGGTGCGTGGCAATATTCTCGCTTTGATCAGCGGCTTCTGCTGGGCCCTCACCGTGCTCGGCCTCCGCTGGCTCAGCGCGAGCGAGGGGCGGGGATCCCCCATCGCCGCTGTCACCGCGGGCAATTTCATCGCATTTCTGGCGACGCTTCCGTTTGCCCTCCCGCTCGGCGCGCATTCTGTCATCGACTGGTCGGTCCTGGTCTATCTCGGCGTGTTTCAGATCGCCCTTGCCTATGTGCTGGTGACCAGCGCGATCAACCACATTCCTGCGCTGGAGGCGTCGGTCATCCTGCTCATCGAGCCGGCGCTCAATCCGGTATGGGCCTGGCTGGTGCATGGGGAGGTGCCCGGTAGCTGGGCCCTGGCCGGCGGTGCCCTCATCCTAGCCGCCACCACGGCGAAAAGCTGGACGGAGCGCCGAGTGGAAGCCCAGGCGACCTGAGCATGCGCCACGCACCGCCGTCGTTGATCGAGACGATCCGGATCCGGAACGGGGAGGCTCCGCTCTGGTACCTCCACCTGCGGCGACTGGCGGTGAGCTGTAAGGCCCTCGGGGTTCCCTTGCCTGGTGTGCTCGAGGTCCCGAAAGGAGGCAACGACCGGGTCTACCGGCTCGAGGTGGGGATGCGCGGGATGCAGGTGAGCGAACGGCTGGCGGGGCAGACTACGCCGGTCAAGCTCGTGGTCTCGAAGGTGGCCCACCACTCCTATCCCTATAAGACCACCGACCGGGCTCAGTTCGACCGGGCGCTCGACGCGGCCCGGGCCGCCGGGGTGGACGACGCGCTGCTCCTGACGCCCGGAGGGTTCGTGGCGGAGACCGCGATCTGGAGCGTGCTCTGGTGGGACTATGATCAGCTGTGTGGACCGGCATTCGAGCTCGGCATCCTTCCCAGTGTGGGCCGGGCCCGTGTGACGGAGCTGGTTGGCAAAGTGGAAGAGCGACGCTCGACCCTGAAGGACCTCGAGGGTCGGCCACTCATCCTGGTGAATGCGGTTCGCGGAGTAGTGCCGGTGGCCGCTCTCGACGGCGTGCCAGTGCCTGCGGCACCTGAGACGGACGCTCTTGCGCGCCGTTTTTGGCCTTGACCCGGCCCCGCTCCGAGCGATATTTTCCCGGGCTTGTCCGAGGTTGTTCGTACGGGCCGTGGTGGTTGTAGCTCAATTGGTTAGAGCGCCGGACTGTGGCTCCGGAGGTTGCGGGTTCAATCCCCGTCAGCCACCCTGGTAGGTGCCGGTCCGCCTGCAAAGGGCCACTGGTGGGCTGGTGCAGAGGTCCGTAGCTCAAGTGGTAGAGCACCGGTCTCCAAAACCGGGGGTTGCAGGTTCGAGTCCTGCCGGGCCTGTTGGGGGGCAGCTAGGAGCTGGGAGTCAGGAGCTTGGAGCTGCTCCAGTTGAGGCTAGGGTACGGTAGGAGGTGGGCGCTGAGAATGGTGACGATAGCCGTGGACTGGGACTGTTTTGGCTCCTAGCTCCCAGCTTTAAGCTCCCAGCTCACTCCAACACGGCGCTATCGTCTAGGGGACTAGGACGGGGCCCTCTCAAGGCCCAAACACGGGTTCGAATCCCGTTAGCGCTATTTGTAGGGGCTATCGGCTCCGGGCTATTGGCTATTAGCAAAGCTCGGCCAGTAGCCAACAGCCCATAGCCTCCCACCGCGGCCCCATCGTCTATCGGTTAGGACGGGACCCTTTCAAGGTCCAGAGAGGGGTTCGACTCCCCTTGGGGCTATCGCGCGAGAACCGGGATCCGACCACGGATCCCGGTTTTTTCTGTAACCCCAACATTTAGTTCGGCCGGAGGCAACTCCGGCTGGGTGTATTCGCCAATTTTTCACCGATATCCTGGATTGCCTGCACGTTCGCCGGCTTCGACATGAAGTCCGGGTCGTACCACCAGAGGAACATGGCGCATCCCAGTGGGCCCAGGGTCAGGCCCCACTCCCGCACCTGCTCGGACGTCATCTGGCAGGCGGGAACGCGGGTGCCACGGCCCCCGGTTCTAGGCATGGGGCACTCTTTCGTGGTCCATGATTGGATGCCGCCGTTGATCATGTTCATGCTGAAAGCGATGGCGATCCCGTCCTTCTTCGCTTGGGCCAGGGCGGCATCACGCCACGCGGCAATGTTCCCGGTGTACGAGCCCTCGCCGGCGCCATTCGGTCCCTGCCACCACGCCCACTGGTCGATGATGAAGTCACAGACCTTGTAGCTCTCCGCGGGTCGCCACCAGTGCACCACCGGCAGTCCCTGCGGCAGGGTGGGGAAGATGTCTCGGACATAGGCGCACATCCTGTCGACCATCGGCTTGTCGAGCACTCCGCCCCACTTCTTGGTATTCGGCTCGTCGAGCACAGCGTTCCCCAGAATCGTCCCGTCCTGCACGCCGGCGGCGACGGCGGCCTGAATCTCGGGACGGTTGAAGGCGTCCATCCGCGCTTCCCACTTGCTCATGTCGAACTTGCCATCGGTGATGAACCGGTGACCAGTCGACATCCCCAGCAGCAGGGTCACATTCTTGGCCCGTGCGGCGTTGATGTGATCCACGATTGCGACCGGGTTTATCGAATTGAAGCTGCTCGTGAAGGGCTCCGGACCCCATGCGATCGTGGTAGAGTCCTTCCAAAGTCTGAACATGCCGAAGTGGATTCCGGTGTACGGCGCCCTGGGAGGGTTTGAATCGATCGGCGGCACGGGGTCAGGCGGCGGCGGGTCTGGGGGCAGTGGGTCTGGAGGTGGCGGGTTTGGGGGCAGCGAATCCGGTCCGGGAATGGAGTCCGGCGCCGGCACTGAGTCAGACGGGAGCAAAGAATCGGGCGCAAGGGGATCCCGATCCCCAATGGATAGATCCCCGGCCCGATCCGAGCCGCACGCCAAGCCCGTTACAGCAACTGCGGCCCAGACTACCACCTGAAGTCGATTCAGTCTACGAGAGTGCAATAGAGACTCGACGCTGTGCTGTGAAACTGCGAAGGTCAGTTCGGGAACGGACATAAGCGGCCTTGCCCGGCTAAACTGTGACACCCTATCAAGCCAGTGTCAAGCAGGTTCCCGCCGGGTAGCGCTCCCCATCGTGCCAGCTTAATTTGCTCGACATCTGCGCCGCTAGCTCAATTGGCAGAGCAAGTGACTCTTAATCACTAGGTTGTAGGTTCGATTCCTACGCGGCGCACTTTGGGACCCAGCGTACAACCGGAAGGCCACCTATGGTGGCTTTTTTTGTAGGGTCTCTCGGAGCTAGCCTCACGGAGGTGTGGCGACGGCGCCGACAAATCTGTACCAGCGCGACATCGGGTTTCATCCTGAGACTGTATTTAGACCGCGCCATCTAGCGGTCGAGCCAGCGGTTTACCTCGCGGTTCCGTCCGCTAGCCGCAGCGGCCTGGCATATGCAATCGAATGCACTCGCAAGAGGATTCCCCAGTTGGAGGGCGTATGAACCAGAAACTGCTCCTGGCCGCGCTCGGTATCGTACTCGTGGGATGTGGTGGTGACGGTGGCGGCGTCACCCCGCCGCCCACCACGACTGTTGCAAAGCCGCCACCAGCAACGGCGACGCGCAGAACGGCCCGGTCGGACAGCCACTGGGGAGCCCGCTTCAGGTACTCGTCACCCAGGACGGAACGCCTACCGCGGACGTCACCGTGTCCTGGTCCACGGCGGTCGGAGGCGGGTCGCTCGTGCCCCCCTCGGGCGTGACCGGCGCGAACGGAATTGCCATGAGCGGGTGGACGCTGGGAACCGTTCCCGGGAACCAGACTGCCCAAGCAGCGGTGAGCGGGGCAACCGGCTCTCCCGTACATCAGAATATCGAGCTTCTGATCCAGGTCAGGATTACTCACCGTGGCGGTCCAGGAGAGGTTCCCGTCAGCCTACCCGAATAAATACCGAAAGTAAAGCGCAGGAGAAAGACGAAGCCGCAGGGCCCTTGATCCAGTGTGAGGCCGGTCACCCGTCGAGCCCATTCCAGTGACCGAAGCCTCGCCTTCGATTCGGCCGACCCTGGGGATTTCCCCTTCGAGCGGTCATTCATGGTGGAATCTGCGGCGTCACCATCGGAGGGGTGGCGTTTGCGTTGACCACCAGGGCCTGACTCCACGTGGAGTGCCGCCTCTGCCCTGATTCTGGAGGGGCTTCGGATGGATACAGAAAGGGAAATGGCTATATACTAGAGGACCTGCGCCTCGCATCACGCAACAGCGACTCTCTCATGGCGGCAACCCGATGGCTTCGACCGCTACCGCCGCGCCCAGGTTGAAATCCCCCAAGTATCCCGCGGTCCGCAACTTCATCGCCGGGCGCTTCAGCTCCGGTGAAGCTCAAGCACTCGACGTCCTGAACCCGAGCGACGGAAGCCTTCTGTCCCGCGTGCCACTCTCATCTGCCGCCGATGTCGATTCGGCGGTCCGGGCGGCGGCGGCCGCCTTTCCGGCCTGGTCCGCCACTCCGATCAAGGAACGGGTGCAGGTCTTCTTCCGCTACCGCACCCTCCTGGAGCAGCATTGGGATGAGCTCGCGGCGCTGATCGTCGAGGAGCACGGCAAGATCCGGAGCGAGGCCGAGGCGGAGGTATCAAAGGCCATCGAGCTGACCGAGTTCGCCTGCTCGCTGCCACAGATCGTGACCGGCGAAGTGCTTGAGGTGAGCCGTGGGGTCGAGTGTCGCACCGACCGGCACCCGATCGGAGTCGTGGCCTCGATCGTCCCCTTCAATTTTCCCAGCATGGTTCCCCATTGGACTATTCCCAATGCCATCGCGCTGGGGAACTGCATGATCCTGAAACCGTCCGAGCTGGTGCCGTTCAGCGCCGGCCGCATCGCCGAGCTCCTGGCTGAAGCCGGTTTGCCGGCCGGTGTGTTCAACGTGGTGCACGGCGCCCAAGAAGTAGTGGAGGCAATCTGCGACCACCCGGACATTGCGGCGATCACCTTCGTGGGCTCCACCCGCGTGGCCAGGGTTGTGTACCGGCGCGGCACCGCCAGCCTGAAGCGGGTCCTGGCGCTGGGCGGGGCCAAGAACCACCTGTTCGTCCTGCCTGATGCCGACCCCGACATGAGCTCCACCAACATCGTCGCCTCGATGTCCGGCTGCGCCGGCCAGCGCTGCATGGCTGCCTCAGTGATGCTGGCGGTTGCCGACACCGATCACATCGTGCGCCGGCTGGTGGAGCACGCCCGCGCCGTCGTGCCCGGTGAGAATCTCGGACCGGTGATCTCGCTGGAAGCAAAGGAGCGGATCGAGCGCTACGTCGCAGAGGCAGAGGCTGATGGCGCCACGCTGCTGCTCGACGGCCGGAACGCCACCGTACCGGGTCGCGAAGGCGGATTCTGGGTAGGTCCCACCATCCTGGATCACGTGCGACCGGACATGAAGGTGGCCCAGGAGGAAGTCTTCGGGCCGGTACTCGCGATCGTGCGCGCCCCCAACCTAGACCAGGCGCTCGCCATCGAGAACGCTTCGCCCTACGGCAATGCGGCCGCGGTGTTCACCGAGAGTGGGGGCCTGGCGCGCTATGTGACCGACCGGGCCAGCGCCGGCATGGTAGGTGTCAACGTCGGGGTGCCTGTCCCCCGTGAGCCATTCTCCTTCGGCGGGTGGAACGAGTCCAAGTTCGGCGTTGGTGACATCACCGGCCGGGGCTCCATCGAGTTCTGGACCAAGGCGAAGAAGACCACTACCAAGTGGAATCAACCCTCGACTTGCGGCCGCAAATGACTGACGTGATGCCACCGCCGCTCGCCATGCCGCCATTTGAGTACACCCCGCGTCCGTACCGGGGACCTTCCCGCGAGGAAGTGCTCGCGCTGCGCCGCCGGCACGTCAACCCCGCCGTCTTCACGCTGTACCGTGATCCGCTGATGATCGTCGAGGGACGGATGCAGTACGTCTTCGACGAAACCGGCCGGCGCTACCTCGACATGTTCGCCGGCATAGCGACGGTATCGTGCGGGCATTGCCATCCCGAGGTCGTGCGCCGGGTTCAAGAACAGACGGCGACGCTGCAGCACAGCAGCACGATCTATCTCCACCCGAACCTGGCACAGATGGCCCAGGCGCTCGCCGCGAAGATGCCGCCTGGGCTCGACGTGACGTACTTCGTCAATAGCGGCAGCGAGGCCAACGACCTCGCCATCACCATGGCCCGGCTCTTCACCGGGCATGGGGACGTGATCGCGCTGAGAAACGCATATCACGGCGGCTCTCCCAGCTCGCTCGGCCTGACGTCACTACACACCTGGAAGTATCCGGTGCAGGCTCAGCCGGGAGTGCATCACGCGCTCTGCCCCGATCCGGCGCTGAGTCCGTTTACCGGGACCGCGGAGGAGATTGCATCGGAGAGTGCCGCCGAGATCCGCGACCTGATTCGCTATTCGACGCCCGGGAAAATCGCCGCCTTCATCGCCGAGCCGATCCAGGGGGTCGGCGGAGTCACTCGGGGCGCAGCGAATTACTTCCGTGAGGCGTATGCCATCGCCCGCGAGCACGGCGGGCTCTGCATTGCGGACGAGGTTCAGACCGGGTTTGGCCGAACCGGCGAGCACTACTGGGGGTTTCAGAACTACGGCGTCACACCCGATATCGTGACCATGGCCAAGGGAATCGGCAACGGTGTTCCGCTAGCTGCAGTCACCACCCGACGGGAGATCGCCGAGGCGCTTACCAGCCGGGTCCACTTCAACACCTTTGGCGGCAACCCCGTTTCCATGGCGGCTGGGCTTGCTGTACTGGATGTGATCGATCAGGACAGCCTGCAGGAGAACGCACGGACGGTCGGAGCCCGGCTGGTGCGCGGATTTCGCCGGCTCCAGGAGCGTCATTCGCTGGTGGGGGGGGGGCGGGGGTTGGGCCTGATGCTGGGCCTGGAGCTGGTGAGCGAC
>JBKJZM010000073.1:0-25278 GCA_046715295.1 Gemmatimonadales bacterium
TGAGCCGGCAGGCCTCGGTGACCATTGCCGCGTGCTGCTCGGTCAGGGAGGGCTGATCGGGCTTGCAGCGCTTGCACGGCCGGAAGCCGGCACTTTCGGCGTCTTCCCGGGTCGGGTGAAACCGGACGTTCTCCGGCCGGGCGAGCCGGGCGCCGCACGACGGCCGGCAATAGACGCCTGTGGTCCTGACCGAGAAGAAGAACGTCCCGTCCGCCGCGGTGGACCGGGCGACGACGGAGGCCCAACGGGGGTCACTCTCCGTGGCGGCCGCGAGCTCTATGTTCTTTGCTGACAACCTCATGTGCATTCCTTTTCCGGCGCCTTCTTTGCACCATGCTCTCTGACGAATGTAAGTCTATCGCCCGGCGCCGGTCTTCGCACTCCGAATCTTGCTTTCAAACTCGTCCGTACCGGAGGGGAGCGTGCCTTGTCGGTTTGCTCATCCCACCCGCCGGCACCCCGGCGCTCCTCGGAGGTACTCGTGCTCCCCTTCTGCACCCGACTCGCGCCCGTCATGCTCGCCGTATTCCTCGGCTGGGGCGCGCTGCCATTGCCGACCCACGCCCAGGTCACCCGGAACGACTACGCCGCCCGCCGGGCAGCGCTGGTGGCCCGCATCGACTCCGGCGTCGTGGTGGCATTCGGCGGCGTTGAGCCGGTGAGCTACTGGCCGACCTTCTACCAGCTGCCCGCCTTCTACTATCTGACCGGCTTCCGTGAGACCGACGCTGTCTTCATCCTGGTGAAGCGGAACTCGGTCGTCACGGCGGAGATATTCGTCCCCACTCGCAGCGCGGTGCGAGAGCGCTGGATAGGAGCCCGGACGCGGGTCGCCGATCTACTGGCGAAAACGGGCATCGCGGGTCGAGACATCGCCCAGCTCTTTGCGGCGGTCGATTCGCTTGCGGACAGCGGTCTCCCCTTCTACGTCATTCCAGACATTCAGGCCAGCGACTACGGGACCCAGGATTCGCTGACCCGGGGCAGCCGCTTCCTTTCGCAGGTCCGGCTCTCGCATCCCTGGCTGGTGATGCGCTCGCTGGATACCGCGGTCAGCCGGCTGCGCGCCAAGAAGAGTGCCGGCGAGATCGCCCTGCTCCGGAAAGCCGCCCAGATCAGTTTGGGCGAGGACACCGGGAAGCTATGAAGGCCACCGCGCCCGGCTGCGGCGAGTACGAGATTCAGGCGCTGCTCGAAGGAACCTTCCGGAGACTGGGAGGGGACCGGCCGGGGTATGGCAGCATCGTCGGCTCGGGGCCTAACGCCACCGTGTTGCATTACATGGAGGACAGCCGGGTCATGCGCGAGGGCGAGCTGCTGCTGATCGACGCCGCAGGGGCGTTCGACCACTACTCGGCCGACGTGACCCGTACCCTGCCCGTAAGCGGGCGATTCACGCCGGAACAGCGCGATATCTATCAGATCGTCCTGGACGCGCAGGCAGCGTTCGTCCGGCAGATCAGACCGGGCTCCAGCCTGCCCGTCTCGAACGACTCCGGGAAGGCGGTGGTGACGAAGGGCCTCCTTCGTCTGGGGCTGATCGAATCGGCCGGCGCGACCTTCGACCCGCCCCCGGGCATGCCGTGTCCGGCTTCCGGCTGTAGCCAGCACTCACTCTATGCGCTGCATGGCTACGGCGGCCACGGCATCGGCCTCGAGGTGCACGACCCCGCTCAGTACTATCAGGCGGCGAATCGATTCCAGCCCGGCGACGTCTTCACCGTCGAGCCGGGGCTCTACTTCAGCCCGGAGCTGCTCGCGAGCCTGCCCGACACACCCCGGAATCGCGCGATGCTGGCGAAGATTCGCCCCGCCTTCGAGCGGTACAAGGGCATGGGTGTCCGGATCGAGGACGACTACGCCTTGACCGCGTCCGGCCTGGAGTGGCTCTCCACCGGCGCCCCGCGCGAGATCGCCGAGGTCGAAGCGCTGATGCGGCAGCGGGTGCCCGAGCTTCCAGGGGGCGGCGGCTGTGAGCGTCTTCGAACATGAAAAAGGCCTAGCCACGGATGACACGGATAACCACGGATCCCTGCGTGACCAATTTTGGCTCCCTTCGCGCCTTTCTGTCTGACAACTATTGGTTAACAGCACCTGACTGAGTTCACGCTCTCGAACTAGGTGAGTGTGCTGTTGACCCGTTGGCAGGCCTGACGAGCGACGGGAGCAGCTCGCGGTTTAGGAACGATCCGTTACCATCCGTGTTCATCCGTGGCTGAGTTTTCGAAGTCCTCTGGCGTACACCGGCAGGACGGGGCAGTCTTTAGGTGGCAGCGCCGATGTTGCCCTGATGCGAGGAGGTCTCCCCCATGGCTCGCTGTGAAGTATGCGGCAACGATTACTACCTGTCCTTTCAGGTGATCGCGGCCGGCCAGACACATACCTTCGACAGTTTCGAGTGCGCCATTCACAAGCTGGCCCCGGTGTGCGACCATTGCGGCTGCAAGATTATCGGCCACGGAATCGAAGCCAAGGGAACGTTCTTCTGTTGTGCCCACTGCGCGCGCGAGGCGGGGGTCACTACGGTGGCAGATCACGCCTGAGCGGGTGACTCCTGCCGTCCGTCCGCCGACTCGGCGTTCGATTCTTCCTCCAGCTCGGAGCCGGCTCGCACCCCCCGCAGCAGAATCACCGCCCCAATAGCCGTCACCAGTGATACCCCTGCGCTGATGGCCGCGGTCAGCTCGAACGCGTGGGTGAACGCCGCCCTGGCGCTGCCTAGTAGCTGTTCACTCAGTTGGCCCGGCAGTTGGCCGGCCACGGCCACCGCGCCACCGAGCGTGCTCCGTGCCGCCTCCGTTGCCTCGGGTGGCAGGCCGCCCGGGACCGCATCCCACATCGCGAGACGATAGATGGCGGCGCCGATGCTGCCGAAGATGGCGATGCCGAGCGCCCCGCCCAGCTCGGAGCTTGTCTCCGAGATCGCCGAGGCGGCCCCGGCCCGCTCGACCGGCGCGCTCCCCACGATGAGGGCGGTGGCCAGGATGACCACCGGAGAGATGCCCAGAGAGTAGATGATGGATCCGGTGATGAGGACGGCGAGGCCGGAGGCCCTGTCGACCTGGGTGAGGAGGGCGAAGCCGATGGCCGCCATGACCATACCGCCGCTCATCAGGTACGCCGGCCGCACCCGCCGTGCGATCGCCGGTACCACCATGGAACCCACGATGAAGGCCGACATCGAGGGTAGGGTCGCCAGCCCGGCCTGCAGCGGTGTGAGCCCGAGCACCAGCTGCAGATACTGGGCGATGAAGATGTAGATCCCGAACGCCACCAGCGTGCCGAGCGTGTACGCGGCTAGCGATGCGCTGAAGGCGGGGACTCCGAAGAGCCTGAGGTCGATCAGCGGGTGGGCTAACGTGCGTTGCCGGCGCACGAAGAGAACGCCGATGGCGACGCCGGCGACGATGGACACCGCCGGGAGCCAGCCCACCCCATCCTCGGCCAGCTTCTTGAGACCATAAATGACGAGGAGCACTGCAACCAGCGATTGGGCTGCGCTCAGCAGGTCCAGCCTTCCCGCCTTGGGATCGCGGAACTCGGGCAGCAGTACCGGCCCGACTACAAGCAGCAACACCATCACCGGAACGCCCAGCAGGAACACCGAGCCCCACCAGAAGTATTCCAGGAGGACCCCGCCGAGCAGCGGGCCGATTGCGCCGCCGACCGAGTAGCTGGTGACCCAGACCCCGATGGCGAAGGTGCGTTGTTCGGGATCGAGGAACATGTTGCGGATCAGGGACAGCGTAGACGGCGCCAGGGTAGCCCCGGCAATACCGAGCAGCGCTCGGGTGGCAATCAGCATCTCGGCGCTGGTCGAAAACGCCGCGAGCACGGACGCGGCACCGAATGCCGCGGCACCGATCATGAGCAACCGCCGGCGGCCGATGCGGTCGCCGAGGGTACCCATGGTGATCAGCGAGCCCGCGACCAGGAACCCGTAGATGTCCACGATCCACAGCAGCTGGGAGCTGCTGGGCTTGAGGTCGGCGCTGAGATGCGGCACCGCAAGGTTCAACACCGTCAGGTCCATGGAGTAGAGCAGGCACGGCAAGGCGATCACCGCGAGGCCGATCCACTCCCGCCTGCCGGCCCGGGGGGGTGGGACACTAGCTGTCATTGAACCCTTCTCTTCATAGCTGCCTCCGACGTTCGGGCGGGGGATGCCGAAGAAAGCTCGTCCGCTACCACCTCCCCCTCCCCCGCGCGGCAGAGTGGCGCTCCTCCGCGCACTGCAGTTCGCTCCGCGCCTTCGGATCCCAAGAGGAGAAACCGCTCACTGACGTGCGCTCCGAAGCCTCCACTCTCTGCCGCGACCCCGCCATGGGGTTGGGCGCAACTGCGGGCAGGAGGTCCCGCCGAAGCACTGCGTTCTTTTGTGCGGAGGTGGGAACTCCTGCTCACAGCTGCGGGGGGCGGGGACGTGCACAGGCCTACCGCGGCTTCGCAGCGATGTCCACGGCAATGTGGCGCCACTTGCCCTGATTGAATCGCAGCACGCTCAGCGCGCAGCGCGTCACGTGGCCCACCAGAACTGCGATCCAGATGTGCAGCGGCTGCAGTACACCGGTCTGCTGGATGACGAAGCAAATGCCCAAGGGCACCAATATCTGTGAGACAAGCGAGATGTAGAGCGGGCTCTTGGTATCGCCGGTCCCCTGCAGTCCGCCGGTGTAGGTCAGCGCCACGGCGATGAAGAGGCCCGACACGCTGAGCACCCGCAGGAGCTGGGTGCCGATCTCGACGACCTCCGGCTCGTTCATCCCGAAGGCGGCGAGCAGCTGCCGGGGAAAGAAGAGGAAGAACGCTCCCACGAACGCGGCGCTCGCGGCGCCGATCCGGGCGGCCACGTGCACCGCTTGGGTTGCACGGTCCGGATTGCCCGCGCCCAGATTCTGTCCGGCAACCGCCGCGGCAGCACCCATCAGTCCAATCGACGTCCAGGTTATGAACGAAAACAGCTGGGAATAGGAGACCGCGAACGCCGCCTGTGCCGCGGCACTCTGGGCCAGGGAGCCGATGAAGGCGAGCATGAACACTCCGCCAACATTCATCGCTATACCCTGAATGCCGGTAGGCAGGCCGAACCGGAAGAGCGAGCGGATGATGGACCAATCGGGGCCGAAGCCTCCGCCGCGTGGGAACGACACCACCCAGCCACCTCTCCACAGCTTTATCATCGCGTATACAGCCAGAAGACCCGATGCGGCGCAGGTACCCATGGCGGCGCCCGCGGTGCCGAAGGCGGGAATGGGCCCCAGCCCACGGATCAGCACGACGTTGAACACGATGTTCAGCACCGTCAATCCGATGCCCAGGATCATCGGCGTGCGCGCGTCGCCCGCCGAGCGCAGTGCGCCGCTCAGCATGTAGAACACGAGCATGCCGGTGCTGAACAGGAACATGATCCGGAGAAACGGCAGCGCTTCGGCTTTCACGGCGGGGGCGGCATTGACCAGGTCGAGGAGCGCCGGTGAGAGTACGTACCCCAGCGGCGCCATCACCAGGAGGGAGAGCCCGAGAGCGGTCAGAAACGACTGGTAGACAACGCGGTTGACCTTGTCCACGTCACCGGCGCCGGCAAAGCGGGCCACCAGCACGCTCATGCCTGAAAAGATGGACATGATGAAGGCAATGACGACGATGAAGATCTGGAAGGCGGCGCCGATGGCGGCGTTGCCGTTGAAGCCGACGAGGTGGCCGACCAGGACGTGATCGATGATCCCCTGGGCCCCGCCGACCATGTTCGTCAGCATGCTGGGCCACGCAATCTTCCACACCGCCGAGCCCAGGGGCCCTTCGACGATGGAGCGATCGTAGTGCGCTATCGCCGAAGGACCCAATGGCGGCACCGACGGGGCATCGAGGTCGGCAGCCGCCGTGAGGTCGGTCATGCTAGAGGTCGACGAGCACCTTAAAGCCGCCGTAAGCCATGCGCTTGGCGTCGAAGGGCATGAGAGCCTCCTCCATCATCTTGAGCATGTGGGGGTCCTTCATCACCTTCTTGTTGACCGAGTCCCGATGGCTGCGCGACCTGAAGACGATCCAGGAGAACACCACCGTCTCGCCCGGCTTGAGCCGGACCGTACGGGGAAACAGCGCCCCCATCTTGGGCTTGAGGTCGTCGCCCACGCATTCCCTGTACTCCAGCGCGCCATATCCTTTCCAGATCTTGCCGGCCCTCTGCGAGATGCGGCGGTAGAGCTGCAGATTCTTCTTCGGCAGCGGCAGGAGGAAGCCATCCACGTACGCCATCTTCTTCTCCTCGGTTCGCGGGGTTGCTCCTGTCTATTCGCTGACCAGGGCCAGAATGTTTCCGTCCGGGTCCTTGAACCATGCCGCCTTGGTCTTGCCGGACCCGTGGATATCGCCTTTTCTTGTGGTGCCCGGCATGTCGTAGTGCTCGAAACGGATTCCCTTGGCCTTGAGGTCCTGGACGACCCCCTCCAGATCCTCCACGGCCCAGGTTACCGCCGTGGCCTTGTTCGTTCCCGCGTACTGTGACTCATACACCAGGACGTTGGCATTGCCGCTCTTGTAACCCAGGACCCCGGGCTCCTGGCTCTGGGTCTGCTTCAGGCCGAGGGTGCCTTCGTAGAACTTCCTGGCAGCCTCGATATTTCTGACCGGAAGGGTCGCGATCGCGTCCGTGTTGGTTAACACCGCAGCCTCCTCTTCTGGGTAATTCCCAGACTCTGTCGTTTAAGCGTGGTGGGCAGCCGGCTCAGCCTCGGCCGCGGCCGGGTCATGCTGCCAGATGGCAAAGATGTTTCCCTCGGTGTCGGTCAGCTGGGAGAACCACCCCATTCCCGGAACCGGCATTTTCGGCACCACGACCTTGGCCCCGAGGCGCTCCGCCTTCCGGGCAAACTCGTCGACGTTCTCCACGCTGATGTAGTTGACCGGTGTCTGCCCCGGCATCATCCGGCGCATGAGCCCGCCGTTGACACCCGGCTCCGCAGGCCGTCCTTCGGCGTCGGTCGGGACGGTCTGGACAAGCCAGTAGTCGACGCCCCCACCCACTGGCCCCATGTGCTTGATGTCCCAGTCGAAAAGCTCGCGATAGAACTTGGCTGCCCGCTCGGGATCGTCGGCTGGAATCTCGAAATGCACGACGGTGTGACTCATGGCATGCTCTCCTTTCAGGTCGGCTACTACTCCACTGGCTGCACTATTTGTCCCGCGGTGCCGTGCTGTCCCGGTTGTTCTACATACCGGATGGTATGTATAATACGACAGCGGTTCCGTCAAGCCCGGTTACAAGCTTGAAACGGACGTTGTTACATACCAAACGGTATACTTCGGCCTAGCTTGGGATCAACATGGCAAAGACTCTGGTGAAGCGGCGTTCCCGGGACCCGAACGCCACCCGGGACAAGTTGCTCAACGCCGCGTTCGAGGAGATATACCGGCGGGGATTCCAGGCTGCGAGCCTGGACACCATCCTGGCCAAGGCCGGGGTCACCAAGGGGGCGCTGTACCACCACTTCCCCGACAAGGCCGCGCTGGGTTACGCTGTCGTGGACGAAGTCGTGAAAGGCCTTCTGTTGGAGCGCTGGGGTGTGCTGGAGCCACCCACCGGAAATCCGATTACGGCGCTACAGAAGATCCTCCGCGGCAGGTCGGCCGGCCTCACTGCCCGCGAGGTCGAGCTCGGCTGCCCGCTCAATAACCTGGCGCAGGAGATGTCCCCCCTGGACCAGCGATTCCGCCGTGGGGTGTACGCCACGTTCGACATCTGGACCTCCGCGGTGGCCAAGGAACTCGAGCGGGGCCAGGCGGAAGGGACCGTCCGGCGGGATGTGAATGCGGCCAAGATCGCCGCCTTTGTCGTCGCCGCGATCGAGGGTTCGTTCGGCCTCGCCAAGGGGGCGCAGAGTGCCACCATGCTGCGCTCCAATCTCGAGGTGCTGGGCACGTTCCTCGAGAGCCTTCGACCGGCCTCGGAGCAGGGCCGGAAGCCGCACGCAAAACCGCCCGGCAGCAAGCGCCGTAGGGCGTGAAGATGCCACCTGGAAAGACCTTCAGTCGTCGGACGGTGCTGAGCGCCCTCGCCGCGAGTGCCGCGGCGGCGGTACTCCGGCCCCCGCGCTGGCGACGGTGGAGCTCGAGGCCGCCGGCAAAGGAACGCGGCTGAAGTTCACCCAGCAGGGCGCCTTCCTCGATGGTTTCGACCAGCCCGACTTGCGCAGCAAGGGACTGTTTCGCTGCTGGGCGCGGAGCTGCGGAGCCAGCTAGCCAGGACCTGACCAGGAATCGCGTGAGGGTGACCTTCAGGCGCGTGGGTACGCCGCGGCACGTTGGAGCAGCAGGTCGCGCTCCCTCGCGTTCCGGGTAAGCGATGCCGCCCGCTCGAATTCGCCTCGCGCCTCGTCGTCGCGTCCGAGCTTGGCCAGGAGGTCGGCCCGCACGCTGGGCAGGAGATGATAGTTCTCCAGGGCGGCCTCCGAGGTAAGTGAATCGACCAGCTCCAGCCCCGCCGCCGGACCAAATGCCATCCCGACCGCCACCGCCCGGTTCAGCGCCACCACCGGCGACGGCACCAGCAGGGCCAGCGCATCGTAGAGCGACGCGATGCGCTTCCAGTCGGTCTTCTCCGCCGTGTGGGCCCGCGCATGACATGCTGCGATTGCGGCCTGTAGCGCATAGGGGCCAGGCGCACCGAGCTCCCCGGCCCGCTCTAGCGCCGCCAGACCACGACCGATGAGCAGCTGATCCCAGCGTCCGCGATCCTGCTCCAGCAGCAGAACCGGCTCCCCTGACAGTCCCACCCGTGCCCGCAAGCGCGACGCCTGGATCTCCATCAGGGCAACCAGGCCGTGGACCTCCGGCTCTCCGGGAACGAGCCCGGCCAAGATCCGGCCCAGCCGGAGCGCGTCCTCGCAGAGGGCGGGCCGCATCCAGTCGTCGCCGGCGGTGGCGGTGTAGCCCTCGTTGAAGATCAGGTAGACAACTTCCAGGACCGAGGAAAGGCGGGCGGCCAGCTCCGCTCCTCGGGGGACCTCGTACGGCACTCGCGCCTCGGCCAAGGTGCGTTTGGCCCGGACAATCCGCTGGGCGATGGTCGACGCCGGCACCAGAAAGGCCCGCGCGATCTCCTCGGTCGTCAGCCCTCCGAGCAAGCGCAGTGTGAGCGCCAGGCGCGCTTCGGTCGAGAGCACCGGATGACAGGAGATGAAGACCAGGCGCAGCAGATCGTCCCCGATGTCATCGTCGATCGCCGCGTCGAGATCCGGCAGCGCCATCTCCTGCCTGGCCTCCAGCTCGTGCCCCACCTGCTGGTGCTTGCGCTCGAGCATCTGGCTCCGGCGCAGCAGGTCGATCGCCCGATGCTTCGCCGTGGCCATCAGCCAGGCGCCCGGGTTGTTTGGAACGCCACTTTCCGGCCACTTCTCGAGCGCGGCGACCAGCGCATCCTGAGCCAGATCCTCCGCGACGCCGACATCGCGCACAATCCGGGTGAGGCCGGCGATCAGCCGGGCCGATTCGATCCGCCAGACGGCGTCGATAGTTCGGTGGGTTTCGGTAGCCATGACGGCTACCAATCAGGGCAGCTTGGCCCCGAGGTGCAAGCCTTTATCCGCCTCCGCTAACGATCAGCACCACGGCCGCCAGGGCGCAACCGACCCCGACGCTTTGCAACAGATTGAGCCGCTCTCCAAGAACGACCCGTGCCAACAGCACCGTGCTTGCCGGGTAGAGCGACGAGAGGGTCACCACGATGCTGAGTGGACCCTGCCGAGCGGCGAGGAGATACAGCGCATTGGCGAGCATATCGATGATGCCGCAGACCAGGGCGAGGACCGCCAATCTCGCGGGCATCCGAAGCGATATCCCGCGGGCGATCGCGATGGCAGCAAAGAGCGTCACCGAGACCAGACGGGCCACCAGGATCGGCCACATTCCCGCGTCCGAGCTGGTCCGCGCCAGAGTCAGGAAGAAGAATCCGATCATGACGCCCGAGGCGAGCGCGGTTCCGATACCGGAGCCGCGGGCCGGCGAGGAGGCCGGCTGTTCGGATTGCTCAGCGCGGCTCTGCTGGCTCACCAGCACGATCGAGCCAATCCCCACTACCATGCCCGCCAGAGCGAGCGGCCCGGGGCGCTCGCCGAGGAGCAGCGAGACCACAACCGGAATGACGACGGCACACACGGCCGTCGTCGGGGCCACCACGGCCATCGTCCCGATGGCCAGCGCGCGATACAGCAGGGCGACGCCGATCCCGCCGGTCAAGCCGGCGGCTGCGCCCCAGAGGAGGTCAGGCCGGGAAGGCGAGGCGTGGGGCAGCAGCGGCAGGATCAGCGCGAGCAGGACCAGCCCGCTTGCCTGAGAGAGGATGACCACCGGGATGGTGCCGGCGCGCCGGGTCACCAGGCCGCCGGTAAAGTCGGCCGCGCCGTAGAGCACAGCCGACCCGATCGCCAGGAGGTAGATCATGACCCTTCGTCGAGGAGCAAGAGTGAGCTACAACAGCCCTTTACTTCCTCCCGGCTGTCTGCCTCCGTACCCGCTCCTCTTGCTCCCTCAGCTCGGGGGTGAACTCGGCACCGAAGTCCTCCGCCTCGAATACTTGGCGAATCTCGACCTCGGTGTTCTCGAAAGGGGCGCGCTTGAGCCACTCGATCGCCTCTTCCTTCGACCTCACCTGCCACAGCCAGAACCCGGCGATCAGCTCCTTGGTCTCGGAGAAGGGCCCGTCGATCACCGTTTTCTTGGTGCCAGAGAACTTGACCCGCGCACCCTTTGAGCTCGCCTGCAGCCCCTCACCCGCGAGCATCACGCCCGCCTTGACCAGCTCTTCATTGAACTTCCCCATCTCGGTCAGGAGCTCCTTGGTGGGGAGAACGCCCGCCTCGGAGTCCTTGTCGGCTTTGACTATCACCATGAATCGCATTGTCGTGTCCCCTTTAGGTTTAGCAGTCGAAGTCTCGCTTGGCTAACTGGCTATGGGCTATTGGCTATTGGCCCATCTATCCAATAGCCCTCATACAGACGTCGAACGAGCCTTCCTGAAATCGACACGGCCGTCCATCAGTTTCCACCCCAGCCAACCTTTCCGCAACGTGCTCGCCGTGAAGGCAAGCTACTGGCTCGGCTGGTAATGATCGCTATTCTACAGCCGCATGATCGTTCATCTCATCGACGGCACCTACGAGCTCTTCCGCCATTTCTACGGCCTTCGCCGCTCCATCAAGGGCGAGGACCCGCCTTACGGCGCCATGATAGGGGTGCTGCACACGGTGTTGCAGATGATCGAGACGGGGGCGACTCACATTGGTGTGGCCACCGATCATGTCATCGAGTCGTTCCGTAATGACCTTTGGCCGGGCTACAAGACGGGCCAGGGTATCGAGCCAGCCCTGCTCGCGCAATTTCACCCGCTGGAGAAGGCACTCGCGGCCATGGGAGTGGTGGTCTGGCCGATGATCGAGCTGGAGGCCGACGACGCGCTGGCCTCCGCCGCTCGCATCGCCGCGGAGGACGAGGCAGTCGAGAAGGTCTGCATCTGGACACCCGACAAGGATCTGGGGCAGTGTGTCCGGGGAGACCGGGTGGTCCAGGTAATCCGCCGAGGCCAGCAGGTCCGCAACGCGGAAGGTGTACGCGAGAAGTTCGGGGTGGAGCCGGCGCTGATCCCGGATCTCCTCGCCCTCGTCGGTGATGCCGCAGACGGGTATCCGGGCATTCCGGGCATTGGCGCGATCACGGCGGCGCGCCTCCTCAATCAGTACGGCATCATCGAGGACTTTCCTCCCGGGGTGCTGGGGGACAACCGCAACCTCGCATTGCTGTTCAAGGATCTGGCCACGCTTCGGACCGACGCGGCGCTCTTCGATGACCTGGACCAGCTGCGGTGGCGTGGCCCCACCTCCGCTTTCGCCTCCTACGCTCAGAGCATAGGAGCGGACCGGGTGCTGGAGCGCTGCCTCAGGGCGAAAGTCGCTTAGAGCGACCGCGAGAAAGCCAGTGCGCCGCAGCCGGCCATCGCGCCCGCAGCTTGCCATACGGGAGCCTCCCCGCCGCGCTGCTGGACTACATGTAAACTAGTGAGTGCCATAAGTTTGCCCAGGATAATTTTCCGGCTCCCGTTTTGCGTCCGCTGCGGGTGAGCACGCGTCCTTGTTCCGAAATTCTCACTCGCAGCCGGAGACCCCTCATGCACGTCGCTTCCTCACGCTCCATTCGGGCTGTTGCCCTGGCCGCACTGGTCTTGGTAGCCGCCTGCAGTGACGGCCCGACCGCCCCCGGAATTCAGCCCCAGATCGTCAACATCACCGACTCGTTTTCCTATCAGGTGAGCGCCATCCAGGGTTTCACCGGGACGTACACCTACAACTGGCAGAATACCGGCACGCTCGCGCGGATCACTCATTCCTCCGACGCCGGGGCGACGGGCACGGCAACTGTCGTTGTAAGGGACGCAGCCGGCACCCAGGTCTATTCCGGAGCGTTGGTGTCCAGCGGTCAGCCTATGAGCACTCCGGCGGGAGTGGCTGGAGCCTGGACCGTCAATCTGGTGTACTCGAACTACAGCAATACGCAGGTGAATTTCGCCATACTGATGCAGTAGGGCCTCGGGCGACCCTTGCCTCCTCGCGGGGGCAAGGGCCTGCCTTCAGCAGCCGGCTTAGTCGCCCGGAGCGGATGCGCCGATCGTTTGGAGCGGGGACCGGGCCAGGAAGTCAACGACGTTAGAGTGCTACGCTCCCCACGATTGCATTCGCCACCACACGGGAAGCGCGTGGATGAGCACGCCGTAGACCACCCACAACACGGCGGCCGCGCCTGCACCCGCGGGAGTGCCACTTGACTGCGACAGAGGCAGGAGTTGGCGAACGCCGCGGTGGCCACCCAGCGATCCCGGAAAGCATCGATCCCCCGAGGTCAGACGACGCCCTGCGCCGTCAGCGCTGTGTCGCGGATGGTGAGCGAGTCGGTGCGGGTCTTGTCCCAGTCCTGCAGCACCAGGCGGTGCGCTGCGAACAGGCCCCTGATCATGGCGCTGTCCCACCCGGCGATCTCCTCCAGAATCGGAAGCAGGATGCTGAGCCCGTCCTTGCTGAGGATGGTGCGCTCGGCGATGGGGGTGAGATAGCGGTTCTCCGACACCGCAATGGTCAACCCGCCGGTGCGGTTCACGTGCAGCATGACGTGCAGGTCGGAGCTGCCGTCACCCACGTAGACCACGCGATCCGAGCTCACGCCTAGACTCTGACGCAGCTCCTCCAGCACCGCCACCTTTCCGTACCCGGCCGGCACTTGCACGATTGAGGCGATTTCGCCCGTGGTGGTATTCCAGCTGAAGCGGGTGCCGAAGATGTGACTCTCCGGGACGATGCCTTTCAGCGCCGATCGGATGACTTCCTCCGGCGCTGCGGATATCACGTAGAAGTCAAAGCGATAGTCGTCGATGCCCTCGAGCAGGTGGGGAAGGAGCGCCAGATTCTGCTTGAGCCGCACCCGTCTTCCGACCTCGACCAGATGCTCCCGCCGGACCCGGCGGTACTCGGGATCGTGCAGGAGCAGATAGGCCAGCTCGGCCCCCTGCTGGACCAGGTGGATGTTGGATAGACCTGCGGCCTTCTCCGCAAAGCCGGTGATGCCCAACATCTCGCTCAGCACCAGGCCAGAATCGTTAAAGCTCAGCGTTTGGTCAAAGTCGCTGGCCAATACAAACTGCTTGATCACTTTCTCTGTGGCTCTTGTCATTGTGTATGGGCTAGAGGCTATGGGCTAGAGGCTATAGACCCCAAAAGCAACAGCCGGCTCATCCGAAGACGAGCCGGCCGTCACCGTGTAGCGTGCGGCGAGGTTACAGCTTCACCACATTCTCCGCTGCGGGACCCTTCTGGCCCTGCACAACGTCGAACTCGACGCGGTCACCCTCGGCCAGGCTCTTGAATCCCTGACCCTGGATCGCCGAATGATGGACGAAACAGTCTTTCTGACCGTCCTCGGGCGTGATGAAACCGAAGCCCTTGGCGTCGTTGAACCACTTGACGGTGCCTGTGGTGCGTGCCATTTCCTGCTCCTTGTACGTGATGTAATCGGAGTGACGTGTGCCGCACGGCCGACTACGGTGTGCGCGGATTTCGCCTCCACGCGGGGCACGGCTGCAGCGGCGCTAGGTGCGCCAGAAACGGCAGCCAAATGAAACAAGGGCCGGCACCAACGCCGAGCCCCTGTCATCACGTCGGTTTCGGGCACGCGAACGCGCCTCAGAATAGCGCTAAGGTAGCGAGGAACAGGGAAAACAGCAACCCATCGGCCTCACTCCCGTTCCTCTTGCGCCGGTCGCCTCACGGCAGCCCGATGACGCTCCCGACGCCGGCGTACGTGTAGTGGTCCTTCCACCTGCTCCTGAACAGGTAAAACGCAGGCTCACCGGTGCAGTGGCCGGGCGCTATGCGGTCCACTTTGTATGTGTCGTGAAGCGCAGCGGCGATCCGGGCGACTTCCCGGTCGGTGGCAGCCGGCAGATGCAAGCCGCCGAACACCATGTGCACGCGCTGATCGATGCCGGTTGCGGCGGTGACGATCCTCTCGATTCCGGGATGCGAGCACCCGGCCACCACGATCATGCCTCGAGGCGTCTCGATAGCCAGAGAGAGCTCGCGGAGTTCCTTGGTGCCCACGGCCTCGGAGACCAGTGAGATCAGGTGCACGCCAGGGATGATCTCGAAGGTCGAGTCCACCGTCACGAACTTGCCGGTCACCCAGGGCGTGCCGGAGGTGAGCGTCTCCCCGGGATGGCCGTCGAAGTAGCGCATCTCGTCGGGCAGCGAGTCTTGCCGCCGATAGAACTTGCTCGGCAGCGAGCTGCCGAAGACCCCGAACGCCTCTTTGGGAGCGTAGATCTTCACGTTCGGATTGACGCTCAGCAAATGGTTGAGGCCTGCGGTGTGGTCGAGGTGGCGATGTGAAATGACCACGAAGTCCAGCTTCGTGAGGTCGACCCCCGCGGCTTTCACGTTCTTGGCAAAGATCTGGGAGTTGTTACCGGTGTCGAAGAGGATGCGTTTTCCCTCATACTCCACGAGTGCGGAATAGCCCCAGTCCTTGGTCATCGCAGGAGACTTCCCGAACGCGTCGTACAGGATCGTGACCCGGTTTCCTTCTACCGGCCGTGTGAGGAGGACGTATCCGCTGACCAGTAGCCCCAGAACGGGGCCGAGCGCGACGGCAAAACCTCGCCTGATGCGGGGACTCACTGGAAGCCTCGGAGCCGGGCGACGTCCGGCGATTGCAGGCAATGGAAGGGAGTGCTACCTCAAGATAATCCAGAAGGACGCCCACGTTTTGTTCACCGTGGGATACTGTGTGTCGCGGAGCAGCGCATTCAGCTGCTAGTGCACACCCGCCTGCCTCGTAGCCCTCCGTGGCGATGAACACGCCCGAATGCAATCGTGGCGACCTAGCTCCGCTTCTTGCCGCTGGGAATCGCAGGAGCGCCGGCCAGATGATATGATTTTAGGTGCGCCTCTCGACTTACCTCACAAGCTGAAGCATCTTGGGCGAGAAGGGACCCTATACTCCCGAAGCGCAATGCAGCCTCATACGGGCTGGCGTTCCGGCTCGACCGCGGGAGCTACGGCCCGGTTTCCCTAAACGGTTTCGGCTTCATCGTCCTCGGCTTAACGCCGGAGGAAATGGGCAAGGGGAACTGGTCGGTCGGTGTCATCGGGGATGCGCGGGCTAGTGCCGAGCAACGCGACGCCATCACCAAGCTGCCTCGTACTTGAGGAGCTTCGGGACTACTACACCCGGATGGATCGGATGGAGACCGAGGGCCAGGGCCATTGAGCTTGCGGTAAGATTGCGGGTCGGCATGCCCCTCCTCGCCCCCATGGCGAATCGGATGCCGCCGGCCCGGAAAATTGAAGGCATCGCGCGGTCTCGCACTTTCCCCGAATGGAGGTCGTATGAAGCGACTGTGTCTCGCGGTGGTGGTGTCGTGCCTCGTTGCCCCCATGGCCCTGGCCCAGGAGCATTTCACGGAGGGGCCGGTCTGGGAGTGCAGCGCCTACCGCACCAAGCAGGGGCATTTCGACGACTACATGAAGTACCTGCGGCAGAACTTCATCCCACAGAGCCAGGAGTCGAAGAAGGCGGGCCTGATTCGGGACCAGAAGGTTTACCTGCAAGTGCCCGCGAACCCGACCGACCCGGACGTCTTGATCTGCACCCTGCACGCCAGCTTCGGCAAGGCCCTTGACTACGACGCCATGGACGACGCGAAGGCGAAGGACATCGCGGCGAAACACTACAAGACCGCCGACGAGCAGAAGCAGCGCGACACAGCTGCGAAACGCTTCGAGTTCCGTGACTTCCTCGGCTCGAGTTACTACCGGGAAGTCAACTTGAAGCCCATGCCATAGCCACTGGGAGCCGACCGAGCAAGCAGACGAGCGGGGTAATGGCAAGCTGAATACCCCGCCCGACTGTCACAGGAACTGCCTCTCGATGGTTCCTCCTAGGTGAACACGGGAGGAGTCCGCGAGACCATGACAACACGCCTGAGAAGCCGCTCGTTCGTCACCTGGGTGATCCTTTGCGCTGTCGCTCCCAGCGCTGTCGCCCAGAGTGCGGGATCCATCGGAGGTCAGATCCTCGACACCCTCTCCCAGAAACCCGTCAGCCTCGCAGAAGTGACGTTACGAGGCACGGCGTTGAAGGGATCCACCGATCTCAGTGGTCGCTTCGTCATCCGTCCTATCCCTCCGGGGATCTATGCCCTGGAAGCCCGTCGTATCGGGTTCGAACCCCTCGTGTTTGAAAGCATTCCGATCGACGGCGACACGAACGTGACGCTGGCCCTGACCATGAGGCCCTTGCCCTTCCAGCTCCGGGAGGTCGCTGTCACACCCGGCGCCTTCTCCTTCATGGGAGCAGGCCCCACGACTCGACAAACCATGTCTCGAGCCGAAATCGAATCCGCGCCGTTCGGTGAGGACCTTTTTCGCGCAGTGAGCCGCTTGCCCGGCCTCTCATCCGGCGACTACGCTGCCCACTTCTCGGTTCGGGGCGGCCGCCACGATGAGACGCTCATCCTGCTGGACGGGCTCGAACTGTACGAGCCGTACCACATGAAGGACTTCAACGAGGGCGCCCTCAGTATCGTCGACGTGGGCGCCATCGAAGGTGTGGAGCTGCTGACCGGCGGCTTTCCTGCGAAATACGGCGACAAGCGCAGCGGTGTTTTCAACATCACCTCGAGAACGCCGACCGGCGCCGGCACCCGCTTCAACCTCGGCGTCAGCTTCACCAACGCCCGAGCGATGGCCGAGGGAACCTTTGCAAAGGAGAAAGGCGCCTGGCTGTTCTCCGCCCGGAGGGGATACGTCGATCTGGTGCTCGGTATCATCAACAAAAACGAGCTCCCCTCGCCGCGGTACGAAGACATCTTTGGGTCAGTTCGCTATAATGTGCATCCCCGACACGCGCTGTCATTTAATCTGCTTCACGCCGGGGACCGCTACACCTTCAATGCAAACGCCACCACCGGTTTCCAGGACTCGATTCGAACCCGGGAGATCGCTGACAATCGATATGGGAACTCATACGCGTGGCTCACGCTCCGATCGCTGGTAGGGCGGCGACTGGCCGCACGGACCACGGCCTCGGCGGGCCTGATCACGGCCGGGCGAGAAGGTACCGAGCGGTACCTGGATCGGCCCGGGGCAGCCTATGCCGTCAGCAATACGCGGGATTTCTCCGTGCTGGGCTTCAAACAGGATTGGACCTACGAGTATTCCAATTCGATGATCATGGAGTTCGGCTACGATCTGCGAAGGCTGAGCGCGGACTACACATTGACGAGCGTCGTCGGACAGAACCCCGATGATCCCACCGCCGACACGCTGGGCTACTACCCCCAGGAAACCCGCACCACCATCAAACGGCCCGGCACCACGATCGGGACCTACCTCAGCGGCCGCCTGCAACTCCTGGATCCCATGGCGCTCGAGCTCGGCCTGCGATACGATCGGGCATCCTACACCAACGACAGCGACCTCAGCCCCCGGGTGAATGCCCTGTTCAGGCTGTCCGGACGAAGCAGCCTGCGGGCGGGCTGGGGACACTACCGCCAACGTCAGGGCATCGCCGACCTGGCTGCCCTGGATGGTCTGAATCGGTACTTTCACTCGGAGCTTTCGAAGCAGTGGACCTTGGGCTTCGAGCACCTGTTCCAGGACGGCGGCACGCTGCGGGTGGAGGGGTACCACAAGACGGGCTCCGGGTTGAGGCCGATCTATCGCAACTGGAAGGGAGGAATAGACGTCTTCCCTGAATCCAACGAGGATCGGATACTGGTCTACCCCGACCGGACGACCTCCAGAGGTGTGGAGCTGTATCACGACCGGAATTTCGGGAGCCGGTGGTCGCTTCGGGCCGGCTACGCGCTGGCGTTTGTGGATGAGCGCGTGAGTCGCATCGATAACGTCAACAACCCCACACCGATCGTGTTTGACCCGACCCACCCGAGCCCTCAGGATCAACGCCACGCGCTGAATCTGGATCTCACCTATCGGGCCGGAAAGACCTGGTCGATCAATGCCTCGTACGCCTTTCACAGCGGGTGGCCGGGCACGACGGAGAACGCGCTCCCAGTCACCGGCCCGAACGGACAACCCGACGTCACGGTCAACCCGGACAAGCTCTACGGGAGCCGTCTGCCAGCCTACCAGCGTCTGGACCTCCGGGTTACCCGGCGGAAGCCGACCAAGGGCGGCGAGTTCCGGTTTTTCTTCGAGGTGGTCAACCTCACCAATCACCGGAATGTCCTGGGTTACGACTACTTCAGAACCCGCGACGCGACCGGCGGAATCCGTCTCCAGCGGGACTTGGAGACCTGGTTCACGATCCTGCCCTCACTTGGCGTGAGCTGGAGCGGGCGCTTCTAGCGGTTCTCCTGATTCCATAGGAGCCCCTTCTTTTGCAGCACGACCCCGCGATCGCCGACACCCGGACCGCGCAGAGCGGCCACACCAGCTCCCTGAAGCGCCGGGCGATGATGGCCTGCGCCGATGGGCCGGTAAATCGCCAGCATCTCATAGTGGACGGATGCCATGCTGTACAGGTCGGTCCGCGCGTCCACATTTCCACCGCTGGCCTGCTCCGGAGCTCATGTAGGCCGGCGTGCCGAGGTGTTGCCCACTGCGGACTGGAGCTGCGCACGAAGGTCCGTCGTCAGGGCCCCGTATTGTGAGGTCCCCCCCTGGCCCCTCCATGAACCAGAGCACAGATTGCCAGATCACCCGCGTTGGAATAGGAGGTCCCCCGATGACCGCGGCCCATACTACCGCAGTGCCCGTGGCGCTCGACCGGAAGCCGCTGGACGAGGAGATCGACGTCTACGGACTGACCCACCAGGGGAAGGTCCGCGGCGACAACCAGGACCATTTCCTCATTTGCGCGCTGCGCAAGCAGATGGTGGTCCACCTGACCAGCCTGCCCGAGACCGATCACCTGATGGCGGGGCCCGAGCGGCTGGCCTTCCTGGCGATGGTTGCCGACGGGGTGGGCGGCGGGGCCAAGGGGGCAGAGGCTAGCCGGATGGCGCTTGAAGCTGTGACCCAGTACGTGTCCGGGAGCATGCGATGCTACTATGCCGCAGGCTCAAGTGACGACCGGGGGTTCTCCGAAGCACTCCAGGAAGGAGCACTGCAGTGCCACACTGAACTGGTGCGGCGTGGCGAGGAGAGCGCCGAATACCGGGGCATGGCCACCACCCTCACCCTGTTCCTCGGCGTCTGGCCGCGCGCCTACCTTCTGCAGGTGGGAGACAGCCGTTGCTATTTGCTCCGGCACGGCGAGCTGACCCAGATCACCCGTGACCAGACCATGGCTCAGGAGCTAATCGACCTCGGGGTCATGACTCGAGCCGACGCATCCGGCAGCCGGCTCGAGCACACGCTCTCGAGCTCGATCGGCGGGCGCCAGACTGCCCCGGTGGTCACCGGGCTGGACATGACCTGGGGCCACGTCGTGCTCCTGTGCAGCGACGGTCTCACCAACCACGTCTCCGACGAGCGAATTCGCGAGCGACTCCGTTCCATGACCTCGGCGAAACAGGCATGCGATGACCTGCTGCAGGAGGCCCTCGAGGGTGGTGGGAGCGACAACATCACGATCATCGTTGGACGAGCCCTGGCGAGCGAGAACCAACGAACGGGGCAGTAAAAGAGACAATCGCGGCAAATTCAGCTCCCCCGGCCCTGAGTTACGCCTACGCGAACTAGGACGGCCTCGCCAGCGCAGATTCTGACTTCACTCGCTCAAATGTCGGAGTTTGCCGCAATCCATTCCCACCAACCTTCCGCCGCAGCCCGACTAGCCAGTCACTCCAAGCCGGCTCATCTTAGAGCACCCCATCTTCGACGGTCAACTTGCCAGACCTCCTAACGCGGCTTCAGGCCGCGCTCGCAGACCGCTACCGCCTCGAGCGGGAGGTAGGTGCTGGAGGGATGGCCACGGTCTACCTCGCCCAGGACTTCCGTCACGACCGCAAGGTCGCGGTCAAAGTGCTGCGCCCCGAACTCGCCGCGGTGATCGGGGCCGAACGCTTCTTGGCCGAGATCAGGCTCACCGCCAACCTCCAGCACCCCCATATTCTTCCCCTCTTCGATTCGGGCGAGGCGGACTCCTTCCTCTTCTACGTAATGCCCTTTGTCGAAGGGGAGACCCTGCGGGAGCGGCTCACCCGGGAGAAGCAGTTGCCCCTGGCCCACGCGGTGCGGATCGCCACCGAGGTGGCCTCGGCACTGGACTACGCCCACCGCCACGGGGTGATCCACCGGGACATCAAGCCGGAGAACATCCTACTGCACGACGGGCAGTCGCTGGTGGCCGACTTTGGGATCGCGCTGGCGGCGAGCAAGGCGAGCGGGTCCCGGATGACCGAGACCGGGATGTCCCTGGGCACCCCCCATTACATGAGCCCGGAACAGGCGATGGGAGAACGGGAGATCACCGCCCGGTCGGACGTGTACGCCTTGGGGGCGGTGCTCTACGAGCTGCTCACCGGGGACCCGCCGTTCACCGGCTCCACCGCCCAGGCGATCGTGGCCCGGGTGCTCACCGAGACGCCGCGGCCGATCCACCCACAGCGCCACACGATCCCGCCGCACGTGGAGGCGGCGGTGCTGACCGCGCTGGAGAAGCTGCCAGCCGACCGGTTCGGCACGGCGGCGGAGTTCGCAGAGGCGCTGGCGGGGCGGAACTACGTGCCCACCGGCCCCCCGGCCGCGGCCGCGGCGCCGGGGCGCGGCGGAACGAGACGGCGCCCGAGCAGCGTCACCCTGGCCCTGATCGTTACCACGGCCGCGGCGACGATCGCGGCACTCTGGGGCTGGCTCCGGCCCCCGCCGGTCCCGCTCCTGAGCCAGTTCAGCCTCGCGCTTCGGCGAAACCAGACGCTACAGCCGCCGCTCGCGACCGGCGGGGCGCGGGTCGCCCTGTCGCCCGACGGCCGCGCGCTGGTGTACAGCGGGCCCGCCGACGGCGGGAACCGCCTCTGGCTCCGGCCGCTCGACCAGCTCGACGCCACCCCGATCGCGGGCACCGAGGGCGGGTCCAGCCCCTTCTTCTCCCCTGACGGCAAGCGGATCGGGTTCCTCAAGGATGGGGCCGCGGTGCGCATCGCGTCGCTCGCGGGCGCGCCGACCGTGACTCTGACCGATAAAGCCAATACCACCTCCGGCGACTGGGGCGACGACGGGTACATCTATTTCGAGGTGGACTCGGGCGTCGCCCGAATGCGCGCCACCGGCGGGGAGATTGAGCCGGTGTACACCATCAAACCGGACCGGAAGGAGATCGCGACCGAGTGGGTCCACGTCCTCCCCGGTGCCACTGGCGTGCTCTTCCGGCTCCGCCACGTCGGCCAGGGGCCGGCCGACTTCGAGATCATGGCCTCGCCCCTGCCGCGCGGGGAGGCCCGCTCGCTGGTCCGGGGCGTCTACGCCCTGTACGCCCCGACCGGGCATCTCCTGGTCGTCACCGCCGACGGCAAGCTGATCGCCATCCCCTTCGACCCCAAGAAGCTGGAGCTCACCGGCCCGCCGATCGCCCTGATCGAAGGGGTCGGGGTGCGGAACGGCGGCTTCAACATCGACCTGACGCTCGCCGGTAACGGCACCCTGGCCTACACCACCGGCGGCACGCTCGGCTCCCGGCGCGCGGTCTGGGTGAGCCGCGACGGTGGGGTGAGCCCGGCAGATCCGGGGTGGGACCCTCAGGGCGTCATCGAAACGGCCAGCCTGTCTCCCGACGGAAAGGCGTTGGCCGTGGGCCTGTCGCGGGAGGGTCGGCGCGACATCTGGGTCAAGCGGCTCCCGGAGGGCCCCTTCTCCCGGATCACCTTTGGGGACACCTCGAGCGTGCGTCCCTCCTGGTCGGCCGATGGCCGCGAGGTCTTCTACGTCAGCGACCGCTCGGGCGCGGGAGTGGGGACGGCCTACGCCCACCGGGCCGACGGGACCGGGGTCGCGCGCCTGTTGATGGCCTCCTCCAGGGTGGACTTCGGCCAGATCGTGGCCTCGCGAGACGGCCGGTGGCTCCTCCTCCGGACCGCCCCGATCGGGGCGGGGAGCACCGATATCGTGGGCCACGAAGGTGGGGACACGACCCTCGTCCCGCTGGTCACTTCGCCGGCCGCGGAAAACTTCCCCGCGCTGTCGCCGGACGGCCGCTGGCTGGCGTACGCCTCCAACGAATCGGGCGCGGCCGAGGTGTACGTGCGACCGTTCCCCCAGACCGCGACGGCCAAGTGGCAAGTCTCCACCGCGGGCGGCAGGGAGCCGGCGTGGGCGAGCAGCGGCCGGGAGCTGCTCTATCTCAACGGCAGGAGCGAGATGGTGTCGGCGGAGATCCAGTCGGGCGCCACCTTCTCGGTGGGGAAGCAGCGGATCCTTTTCCCGGCCTCGGAATTCGCTCGCCCCGGTCCGGTGCCGTCCTTCTCGCTCAGCCCGGACGACAAGCGGTTCCTGATGGTGCGCGAGGGGGAGGCGACGCAGCAGAGCGAGCTGGTACTCGCCGAGAACTGGCTCCAGGAGTTGAAGGCGCGCGCGCGCAAGTGACCGGGCGTAACCATGTATCCGACAAGTATTCGCGAACGACACCGTTCCATGACAGCTCCCAGCAGGTCAGCGAGGAACTCCCGGACGAAGCTTCGAGGGCGGTAAGGGAAGAAGACGGGGCAAGCTGGCTATGGGCAACTTGCAACCATTTACGCGAGTTCGTGGCACCTGATGCTGGAGTTTGTTCGCTTTTGTGCTAGCGTTTGCCGCACTTTACTCGCTCAAATGTTAGAGTTTGTCGTGGCGTCACCCTTGGGAGGTAGGGAAAGCGCCGCCATCGGGAGATCCGATGCGGCGCTTTCAGTTTGCCCCTCCTGGTCGAGCTTCAGCCGTCGCCTCAGGGCGCCCGGGTGCCCTCGAAAGTGAGCCTGGCCAGGGTGTCGGGGCCGCTGACCTGGTATCGAGCCGTCGTCGTCCCGACCAGCTTCCCGTCCTGCAGCCGGCTGACGACGCGGGTGCTGACCTGCACCCCCTTGCGGAGCACGCTCTCGAAGGGACCCGCCTCGGACACAACGCTGTCGCCCTCCACCGCGACGATTCTCACCGGGATCGGTTTGCGACCAGGGAAGTTGATCGACCACCCGGAGCGATCCGCCGTGGCCACCATGTCGTAGCTCACCGCCGCGCGCTCGTTTCCCTCCACTGTGCTATGGACCTTCCAGGTGCCCGCGACGTCGGCGAGCGAGATAGTCGCCGGCGCCCCCTCCATCGCGGGAGCCGCTCCCACGGTCGAGTCCGCCGGCTTGTCCGCCGGCTTGCTGCAACCCACCACTAGAAGCATGATCCAACAATTCCTCACAGCACGCATTGCACCCTCCCTTGTCGAGGTTGTCGGGCAAAGCATTGCGCCGCAGGCACATTCCCGCCTGCTCGCAGCGTCACCGCCGCTTTCAGGGATCGCGGACAGGAGTGATATGAACACGGGCGCCTTCTGACGAACTATCGAAGGAGTCAATGAGTGATACTTTCCCGGAAGGCAACTCGCTAGGGGTGTGCGTGCTATCAGCAGCCCGATGACCCGACGCTACGAGTCGGTAGTCGAGTACAAGAAGCCGGAGTACAGCCAGCGCGTTTCGCGGGAGGTGCGAGCCTAACCTCGAACTCACCCAGAAGCTCACGCAGGGCCGCAAATAGGAAAAGGGCCGCACCGAGTGAATCTGATATGGCGCTTTTGCAACCCTTTACGCGAGTTCGTGTCACCCACTGCTGGAGTCGGCAGTTCCCTCAATCGAACCCGAACACCGGGGGGAAGCCCACGACGACGATCGCGGCCCAGACGGAGTATGCTGGCAGGTAGGCCGTCTGCCAGCGCTCGAGGCTGGCAAAGGGACCGCGGCCGCGCAGAAAGCGGACGTAAAGCACGGTCGACCACCCCAAGTTTCCGAGCAGGATCACGTTCTCGCCGAGCGCGGCCACACGGTTGGGCGTGAAGCCGAACTCCGAGATGCGCGCCCCAATCGCCGCCAGGGCAAAGGCATCGGCGACGAGCGCGCTGACGAGGAGCAGCACCAGCACCAGGTCGAAGGCGCCGGGCGGGGCCTGCGGGTCGCGTGCGGAGATGGAGTAGAGCAGGAGGCCCAGCACCAGCACGAGCACCAGGTCGAAGGCGATCAGGGCGTTGCGCTCGATGTCGATCCCGCGGCCCGTGAAGACCATCGTCCCCAGGAAGGCGACCAGGGCGAGCGCGAACAAAGGCGTGAAGATCCGCGTCAACACCGGGGCCATGTTCTCGATCACGCTCTGCTTCGCCTCGACCAGCCAGGAAGCGACCATCACAGCCCCGGCCATCCCGCACGGCAGCAGCCAATCCTCGACCACCGGCTCCGCATCGACGCCGATCGCCCCGAACATCCCCATCGTGAACGCGATGAGCACGCCGCCGCCCATCGCGATCAGCGCGTAGTAGATGAACAGCTCGCCGGAGAAGCGCACGAAGTCCATGCGGCGGGCGCTCTCCCCCCAGCGGCCGCCCGCGTAGGCGATCCCCACGAGCAACCACAGCGCGATAGGCAGGTGCAGCCCGGTGAGCGCTTCCGTGTCGGCGCCCGCCTCGAATGGATAGACATTCACGACGAGGACCGCAGTTGCGAACGCCAGTGCCAGCCACACCCGGGGGCGGGCGCCGAGCCGCCGCTTCCAGGCGAAGTAACCGGTTACGACGGGGAGGACGAAGAAGCTGACGTTCCGCAGGTAGAAC
>JBKJZM010000074.1:0-16181 GCA_046715295.1 Gemmatimonadales bacterium
GCCTCGTTCGATGACGACCTGCTATACCAGTTCAAGATCGACAACACCGGCGACGCGCGAGAAGACCGGGTAATCCAGGTCAGCTTTACCGGAGAGGGCGCGGCCCAGAGGATAGAAGTTCGTGGTCCAATCGCGCCACCGGTACAAGGCGCCATGGCGAATGAAGTTGCCGACGCCACCCCGGTCCTGACCGGCGCGCTCGGCGCCAACCTCGGCGACGCGAACGGCATTCAGGTCTTCGCTGGTCCGCGCGATGATCCCTTCTTCCTCGATCTCGAGGCGTTCTTCTGCATCTTGCCCGACCGCCGGCCGGTGGGAGGGGAGCTCTCCAACGCCTGCGCCCTCCAGCCCAGCACCACTGCCCCTTTCTACTTTCGAAATCCGGGCGTGAACTATCTCAGCGGATTCAATGTCAACGCGATTGTGGTCGAGCTTCCGAGCTCAATGATCGAGAACGGCGCCCCCGGCAAGCTCGGTATCTGGGGCTCCATCAGCCAGTAACCTCCTAAGACCTGAACGAGAGGAAGTGAACCATGCAGCTCCGAACTAGGGCCCTGGCCGGGCGCCGTCTGGTGCTCACCACGGCCGTCCTGGCGGTGAGTCTTGCCGCCGCCGGTTGCAGCGACGACAACAACGTTGGCACCGGACCGGGCACCACGCGCATGTACAACCAAGTTCAGCGGCTGGGCAACCCGCTGGTGAGCGAGGTGCTCCTGGCCAAACGCAGCCACCCAACCCACGGGTCAATCGGGCCCCAGGACGATGCCGCACTGGTGGGCGCCGAGATCCTGTCGTTCATCACCGGCCCCGGCAGCGTCGCAGGTCGCTCGGCCGACTACGCCAACACCCTAGGTTCTGTGCTCCTCCCCGACATGCTCGTGGTGCAGACCGACAAGGACCCCGCCACGGCGAGCTGGCTCAACGTGGTCGATCTACCGCCTCTCGCCAACGGGTATGGTGGTCGGAAGCTCCAGGACGATGTGGTGGACCTCGCTCTACTCGCCGTCTTCGGCGATCCGTTCGGCGCCGATCCTGCCGGCGCCGCGGGCAAAGAGGCATTGACGACGGACAATGTCGCATTCGATTCGCCGGGCGTCACCACCACGTTTCCCTATCTGGCGGCCCCGAACTAGTCCGCCCGCGAGCCTCCGGTCGCCCGCATGGGTGGCCGGAGACCGCCGGTGCCGGAGTGAAAGGAAGCAGTCATGCGAAGTGCAGTTTGGTACAGCATCGCGGCCGTCGGAGTTGGTGTGGTGGTGGGCGGTGTATCGGGGGCTCGGTCGAGCGATGGGCCCGGTGCCGCCGTGCCCCTGGTGCCGTCCGAGGCCCGGATCCGGGACCTTGATATCGAGTTTTATCAAAAGCGGGTGGAGAGGGATCCGCGCAGCGCGGGCGACTATACCCAGCTCGCCGGGCTCTACCTCCAGCGGGCCCGGGAGACCGCCGACAACGGGGACCTCGTACGGGCCGAGCAAAATGCCCGCCACTCGATCGACCTCCGCAGCGGCCGCAATGCCCCGGCCTTTGGTGTGCTCGCCTCCAGTCTCCTGGCCCAGCACCGGTTCGCGGAGGCGCTTCACGTCGCCCAACGTCTGGTTGCGTTTGACTCGAGCTCGATTCCGGCACGCGGTCTTCTGGGCGAGACCCAATTTGAGTCAGGACACTACGAGGAGGCCGGCCGAACCCTCGGTAACCTGGCCACCTACAACCGTGACCTGAGCGTAGCGCCGAGGCTGGCCCGGTGGCACGAGCTCCACGGCCGCCCTGAGCAGGCACGCCGGCTGCTCCGGATGGCTCGGGAGGACGCCCGGCAGCAACATGCGATGCCGAAAGAGCAGCTCGCCTGGTTCCATTTGCGGCTCGGCGACCTAGCGCTCCGGTACGGCCACCTCGGCGAGGCCGAGCGGGAACTGCGCGGCGGTCTCCGGGTGTCGCCGAACGACTACCGCCTCCTCGGCACCATGGCACGGCTCGAGGCGGCCCGCCACCGCTGGCTAGGTGCAATCCGATACGGGGAGCAGGCAATAGCGTACGCACTCGAGCCGACCACCCTGGGCGTGGTGGGCGACGCCTATGCCGCAGCGGGTGACAGGACCAAGGCGGAGGAGTACTACCGCACCATGCAGGTAGCGGTGTTGCACCAGCCCGGGCCGTTCCATCGCGCCTGGAGCCTCTTCCTCCTCGACCACGACCGGGACGTGCCCCGCGTACTGGCCAAGGTGCGCGAGGAGATCCAGACCCGGCGCGACATCTACGGCTACGACCTGCTCGCCTGGGCGCTTCACAAGTCGGGGCGCGACCGGGAAGCCAGCGCGGCGATGACCCACGCCCTGGCCCTCGGTACCCGTGATGCCATGATCTTTTTCCATGCCGGAATGATCGAGCGCGCGCTGGGTGCCAGCGCCAGCGCCAGCCTGCACCTACGCGCGGCGCTCAAGGCCAACCCGTACTGGCACCCGCTGCAACCGAAGCAGGCGCGCGCGGTGCTCGACTCGCTCGCAACCGGCAGGTAAGGGGGCGAGCATGTCCGAGCTTCTCACTTTTGTGCACCTCGGATTCCGCCACATCACCGATGTGCGTGCAATGGACCATATTCTGTTTCTTATGGCCCTGGCGGCGATCTATCGGGGACGAGATTGGCGGGACAGCCTCTGGGTGGTTTCGGCGTTCACGGTCGGTCACTCCATCACGCTGGCCCTGGCGGCGACCGGCGGGCTCAGGATCCCAACCCCGCTGATTGAGTTCCTCATCCCGCTCACCATCGTGGCTACAGGCATCGAGAACATCCTAGTCCGAAATCGGTCGCAGGCTCCGCTCCGGGGGCGCTACCGCCCGGTGTTCGCGGGCCTGTTCGGCCTCGTACACGGCGCCGGGTTTGCCAACTATCTGCAGAGCCTCTTCACCGGTCCAATCGTCGTTCCCCTCCTTGGTTTCAACCTGGGCATCGAGTTGGGTCAGCTGCTGGTGCTCGCGGCTGCCGGAGTCGTGCTGGCGGGGCTCGATGCGGTTTTCGCCGCGCTTCGGATTCCTGGTGCCACCCCCTCAACGCACCGTCTTCGGGTGGTCGCGGTCTCGCTTGTCGTGGTGGCGGTCGCCGCGGAGATGGCCGCGGCGCGGAGGCCGTGGTAGATGCTCGGGCTCCTGCTTTCGTCGGTGTATGCGTGGGCGTGGGCGTGGGCGTGGGCGTGGGCCGGTGCGCCGATTGCCGCCGCGCACCCGATGCACACAACCGTCGCCGAGATCACCTACGATCGGCCCGGCCGCATGGCGGCCATCAGGATCCGCGTCTTCGCCGACGACTTCGGCACCGCGGTGCCGGCCCAGAGTGACGCGGCCATCCGCGACTCGGCTATGTCGCGCTATGTGCGTAGGGCCTTCGTCCTGACCGGCCGGTCCGGCCAAGCCTTGCCCATCCACTGGGATGGCGCGGAGCGGCAGGGCGACGTGGTGTTGCTTCGGCTTCGGGCCGACGCGCCGGACGGACTCTCGGGCGCCAAAGTGCTGAGCGCACTCCTCTGCGAGCGATTCGACGACCAGGTCAACGTTGTGCGCGCCTCATACGACGGCCGGGCGGCCACGTTGCTCTTTACCGGGGGTGATCGCGCCAAGGCGCTACCATGACCCCGGACCGCGGGCGGGTCGTGCTCGTGAACCGTGCCGATCCTGCTTGTGGACGTTCCACGGTGGCGTGTAGACTGTTGGGAGTTCCTCAACCATCAGGCACGCATCACCTGGGAGCTCCCTCTTCGCGATGGAACATGCTTAAGCCGGCCACTGCCTCACCCTTGCCGGCCGACCGTGATCTCATCACTCGCGCAGGCGGCGGGGAGGAAGAGGCGATCGCGGAGCTGTATGATCGGTACGGCGGTGTGCTCTATGCCGTGGCCTATCGTGTCGTGGGCGGGCCGGCCGACGCCGAGGATGTTGTGGTCGAGGCATTCGCACAGGCGTGGCGCGATGCCACCCGGTTCGAGGCCTCGCGTGGCTCGGTGGCGGCCTGGCTGATCATGATCGCCCGGAGTCGGGCGCTTGACCTGGTGCGGGCCCGCGGTCGCCGCGACCGGATTACCGCATCAGCCGCGGCCAGGGAACCGGAGAATCCGCCAGGAATGGGTGCCTGGCGACCTCAGCCTGGGGAGGCGCTGGACCACGCGGAGCGGCGGGAGCAGGTCGGCCGGGCGATGGCGGCTCTTTCGCCGCCGCAGCGGGAAGCCATCGAGCTCGCCTACTTCGAAGGCTTGTCGCAGTCGGAGATCGCGGAGCGGCTGCGGGAGCCGCTCGGCACGGTGAAAACCCGAGTGCGCCTCGGCATGCAGAAGCTGCGTGAGGCACTGCGTCCCTTCTATTTCGAGAGTGGCCAATGACCCTGCCCGATCAAGGGTCGTTGCGGGATCTCGCCGCCGCCTATGCCCTCGGTGCGCTCGGACCGGAAGAGGCGCGCGAGTTCGCCGAGCTCCTCTCCAAGTCACCAGAGGCTCGACTTGAGGTGGACGCGTACCGCGAGATCGCCGCCCTGCTCGCCCTGGCGGCCCCTTCGGCTGGCCCCCGGGCGGCCCTTCGCGCCCGCGTCCTCGGCGGGCTCCAGCCCCGGGGGATGTGGGGCGCGGTGCCGTCCCGCGGTATGCGCCCCCCCCGGCCGACGCTACCCTGGGTGGCACTTGCCGCAAGCCTCCTGGCCGTGGTGGGATTGGGTGCCAACCTGCTCTCGTCCCGCGGCCGAGTGGCGGCGCTCGAGACCGAGCTAGCCGCCAGCGAGAGATCGCTGGCGGAGCGAGGTCGGGAGCTCGCTGAGCGCCTGGCCACCCTCAACTCGATTCTCGAGCCCGGGGTCAGGCTGTACCAGCTCACGGCCAGCGGCGATCCGGATCCGGGTATCCAACTCTTCTGGGATCAGTCGCGGAATCTGGCCATCGTGCACGGCTTCCGTCTGAAGCCCGTCCCCACAGGACGCGCCTACCAACTCTGGTTCATAAAGGATGGTAAGCCGGTGCCCTCGGTAACTTTCAAACCCGAGTCCACCGGGCATGTGAGGATAGAGCGGATCCCGGTCCCCTCCGACGGATCGCTCAGTGCCGCGGCGGTTACCGTGGAGCCCGAATCCGGGTCGCTGCAACCGACCTCACCGATTCTCCTCGTGGGACCGCTGAAGAAATCGTGACCTGGCTTGGCTACTTACGCGACCGAACGAACGTATCGATCACCGTGCTGAGGAGGCGATTAAAACGCTCGGGGTCCTCCATCAAGAGGAAGTGGCCGACGCCCGACATGAGAACGACCTCCACACCGTGGCTCCGCATGGATGCGGTGTCGGTCGGTGCGTTGTCGGGGTTGATGGCGACGACCGGCAGCCGAAGCTCCTGCAAGGCTAGGGGTATCTCGCGGTCGAAACTTATCGCCGATTCCAACGCCCCGATGGCAATTGCGGGTGGGGCCGATGACATGTCGGCCGCCACTCGCTCGACCAGGGATGGATCCGCACCGGTGGGGAACATGCCCCGGACGAAGCCTCGGGTCGTTTCCACGAAATCGGCGCGGAACGGCGCCACCATTGCCTGGACCTGTTCCGGGGTGCGGAATGTCCCGAGCCGCTTATAGGCGTCGACCCAGACCAACGCTGCGACGCGGCCCGGTAGCCGGCGCGCGGCTTCCACGATCACGTCGCCTCCCATGGAGTGGCCGATGAGGATGATGCGTTGGAGGCCCAGTCTTTCCACCACGGCAGCCACGTCACCGCCGAACGCTCCCATCGTCTGGGTCTCACGTCCGAGGCCCGATTCGCCGTGCCCCGCGAGATCGACGGCAACGACCTTGAACCGCCGGGAGAACGGTTGCAGCTGTCCCGCCCAGTAGCTTCGGTCACAGGACCAGCCATGGACAAAGACGAGGGCCGGGCTCCCCTCACCATACGCCTCATATGCAATGCGGATACCGTCGGAGGAAGTGACGGCGTCCGCGATATTCCGCGCGCCTTCGACGTTTGCCGATTTTCGCCCGCATCCGGTGAAGAGGGTGACCGCGGCGAGCACCAAGCCGAATCTCTTGACGGCCTTCATGGATACATGTCCATTGCCGGTACCTCTACGCGCGCGATCGACCCGTGCAGAGCGCCCGCTGAGGACGCGGGAATCTGGCACCGCCGGGCCTGCATTCTGCACGGCAGCGGGTGCCCTCGGTGGCCAGGATCATCCAAATACAGTAGGACTGCGGTGTCCGGTCGGGCCCGTCAGCTCGCCCGAATCCGGCGGTACCGCGCGTTCACCAACTCATAGACGCCGTAGGCCACCAGCCCCAACGCCACCACCACGAACGGCCATCGGCCAATACCAGCGAGGAAACCGAGCGACTCGCGAACACCACCGACCTCTCCTGCATCGTGTTGTGAGGCAGCGCGAGCCAGAAAGAATCCGATGAGGCAGAACACCACTCCCCGCGCCGCAATGCCAAAGCGACTCACTCCCACTACCCAACCACGTGCCGGCTCCCCCAGCTGGCTCAGATCGAGCTGGCGGCCCAGCTTCGATGCGTAGGAGCGGTAGAGCTGGTACAGGCCGTAGCCGGTGACGCTCGCCGCGGCAATCCATACCAGCAACTGACCCCCTGGCAGACCAAAGGCCACCGCCGTCCATTCCTGGGCCTGGTCGTTCTTGGCTGCGGACCGGTCGCCATAGGCCAGTCGGAGAGCAGTGATTGCTAATACACCATGCAAGAGGCCCCGCCCGGCCGCGCCGGCCCGCAGGGCTACACCCTTCGCGCCGCGACCACGACCATTGGGATCCACGATTGCTTCCACCACTCGCCAGACGGCGTAACCCATGAGTCCGGCGGCGACGATGAGCAGCATGACCGATCCAAAGGTCATGCCGTGGACCAGTCGGAGTGCGCCCTGGGTATCCGTCGTTTTCCCTCCCGGGCCGAATGCTGCCTGGGCCGCGAGCAGGCCGATGGTGATGTAGAGCAGCGCCTTCGCGGTATATCCGACCCGGGCCAGCCCCTCGACCCAGGGGGCGACCTCCTTCATGGCGGGGGAGGTCAACGAGCCTTCAGCGTCATCCACACGGCGCCTCGCGGCTTGAGCGTCAACATTGATCGCCTCCTTGGAAGTTTTGCCGTCGGTATCAGCCGCCCCCACCGCTCGGGTTGAAATTGTTCCGGATCGGCGAACCACCGCGGATCGCGCTGGGTGACAAAGGGGCTCAGGAACACCGCGGCATCCCTCGCTACCCTCACCGATCCGAGGGTCACATCGTCGAGCGGCCTGCGACCGATTCGGCTGATTGGAGGATACAGGCGCAGAATCTCTTTCACCACCATAGCGGCATAGGGCAGCTTGTCCAGATCATCCACAACACCGGCAAGGCAATGCCTCGGCCGCAGCCGATGTCGAGCACCCGGGCGCCGCGGGGAAGGTCCAGCGCCCGTACCATGAATGGGATCTCGACGTGCTCCTGACGCCAATTCCGGCTGGTTTCATTGGGAAACGGGCGGTATTCGGCGGTGAGGTTGCGGGGCCGGGGCAAGAACTCCTCCGGTGGATGCGAGAACCAATCCGTGGTGAGTCACGGTGGTCAAGCTCGCTCCCAGCCGTTGCCTCGCCGTGACCCAACTCCATGAAACCAAGCACCGACACCCTCGCCCGTAGGTGAGGATGCCGGTGTGTGGGACGGGTGTTCCCGTGGCGCGAGCGCCCCGGGAAAGCTCAGGTAGTCAGGACACTTCCGTAGCGGGCGAAATCGTCGAGGATGCGGCCGGTGCCCCGAACCACGGAGGTCAACGGGTCTTCATCCACGCGGACCGGCAGGCCGGTCTCGTCCATCAGGCGCTGGTCGAGCCCCCGGATCAGCGAGCCACCGCCGGTGAGCATGATGCCATGTTCCAGAACATCGCTGGCCAGCTCGGGCGGGGTCATCTCCAGGGCGCGGCGGACGGCATTGATGATGTGCGAGACCGGTTCCTGGATCGCGTCGCGGACGCCGGCGGAGTCGATCCGAATCGTCTTGGGCAAGCCGGAGACGAGGTCGCGTCCCTTGACGTCCATCTCTCCCTCACGCTCCAGCATGGCCGCCGAGCCGAGACCGATCTTGATGCGTTCGGCGGTGGGCTCACCGATGAGCAGGCTGTAGGTCTTGCGCATGAACTGAACGATAGCCTGGTCCAGCTCGTCCCCGCCGGTGCGAATGGAGGCGTCGCACACGATGCCGGAGAGGGCAATGACCGCGATGTTGGTGGTACCGCCGCCGATATCGATCACCATGCTGCCGACCGGTGTGTCCACCGGCAAGCCGACCCCGATGGCCGCCGCCATGGGCTCCGCGACCATGTAGAGCTTCTTGACTCCTGCCGACTGGGCGGAGTCACGGACGGCGCGCCGCTCCACCTCGGTGATGCCGGAGGGCACGCAGACGATGACCGTCGGCTTGACCCGCAGAAAGGTTCGGTCGATCACCAGACGGAGGAAGTGCCGCAGCATCTTCTCCGCGATATGGAAGTCCGCGATGACGCCATCCTTCATCGGGCGCACCGCGATGATGCCTTCGGGTGTGCGTCCCAGCATGCGCTTGGCCTCGAGCCCGATGCCCAGGATATTTCCATTCTGATCGACCGCAGCCACGGAAGGCTCATTGAGGACGACGCCCTCACCCTTCACGAAGATCAGCGTGTTGGCGGTGCCCAGGTCCACCGCGAGCTCACTGGCGGGCCGCCAGGTCTTCCGCTTGGCCAGCTGCCCGCGGCGGGCTAAGGCGTTGGTGAAGAACGCTTCGGCCATTGCCGCCGTGTTGGTGCCGATCGCTACGGTCACGGTGCTGGTGTCCCTTCTTCTTGGTGGCGCCTGGGGCCGGTAAATGAGCTCGGGTGGCCTTGCAGTTTTCCGCGACGATTGCGTTTCACCGGGCGCTTGAGACGGGCGCCATCCGGTACTCTTCTCGGCGAAATTCGAGTTGTCAGAGTGAGAGGAACCCCCTCCCTCGCCAACCGCAACTGCGCTCCCCTCCGGCAGTGCAAGATGTGATCCACAACCGGGTGCCCCACTCATGCCATCACGGCGAGCGTGCCGAGCACCGGCTCGCCCAGACGCCGGTCGCCCTCGATCCGGATGCTGTGCCGAGCGGATTCCCGGTCGAGTCCCTTGGAGAACAGCCTCCACGCGGTCCCCTGGTTCAGGCTGACGGCCGCAGCGGGACCGGCCTTCGCGCCGGCGAAGATGTCCCACCCCTCGGGAGCACGGGCCAGTGTCCAGACACCTCCCGCCTCGCCCTCTATCGTCAGGCGGACCGTCTCCCCAACCGCGGCGTCGACTGCCTGGTAGGTGAAGGGCAGAGCCCGGACAAAAATGTCCAGGGTCGGGTGAAGCCAACGCCGACCGGTCAGCCCTTCCGCGCGGACCGCTTCGCGTATCTGCTGCTGGTGCAGCCAGCGCTCGGTGTACTCTCGCCCAATGTCGAACCAGTTCTGCGAGGCCTCTTCTCCTGCCCAGGCAACCCCAAATAGCGCCGGCGCATGAGGATCGAGCGACCGAAAGAAAGCATGAACCGGTCCGCTGGTGAAGTCGAGCAGCTCGATCAGGACTTGGGGACTAAGCCGGCGGGCGGCCGCGGTCCATTCCGCATTGAGGCGATTCAGATAGCCAACCAGGTCGTCATAGCTCGAGATGGGAGCATCCGGTGCCGCGGTCAGCCCGTCCCTTCCGAATGAGAGCCGCCGCAGGTTGCCGTCGAGCAGGTGGGCCACGATGTCTTTGACCGACCACAGTGCGCAGGCGGTCGGCCGGCGCCAGTCGTCCGGCGCAAGCCCGCGCAGCAGAGTCATCAGCTCCGCGTGCAGCCCGGGAAAGAGATCAATCAGGAAAACCGGCCTCATCGGTGCGAGGCCGACTGAACCAGCTGACGGCACGTCGTTGACCCCCCTATCGGCCGGACTCATATTTCGCCCCACTACGCTGGTAAGGTATTCGGAATACAGTTGCTTCAACTCATGAGGAGCCGGTCATGGCATTTGCCCTTCCCCCCCTGCCGTACGACTACAAGGCCCTCGAGCCGACGATCGATGAGCAGACCATGCGGGTGCATCACGACAAGCACCACGCCGCATACGTGAACAACCTCAACGCGGCGCTCGAGCCCTATCCCGATCTGCAGAAAAAATCCATCGAAGAGCTGCTCACCGGCCTCGACAAGGTGCCGGAGACCATCCGTACCAAGGTCCGAAACAATGGCGGTGGCCACGCAAATCACACCATTTTCTGGGAAATGCTGGCCCCGGGTGGCGCCAAGGAGCCCGGCGGCGCGCTGGGCGAGGCAATCACCAAATCCTTCGGTGCGCTGGCCACGTTCAAGGAGCAGTTCGCCAAGGCGTGCGTCGAGCGCTTCGGCAGCGGCTGGGGCTGGCTTACTGCCGACCGCACCGGAAAGCTGGCCATCGAGAGCACCCCGAATCAGGACACCCCTATCATGGAAGGCAGAACGCCGCTGCTCGGCTGCGACGTCTGGGAGCACGCCTACTATCTCAAATACCAGAACCGGCGGCCGGATTATGTGACCGCATGGTGGAACGTAGTGAACTGGACCGACGTGGCGAAGCGTTTCGACAAGGCGAAGAAATGATCGGCCGGGCGGCTTTGCTTCCCGCGGTGGGAACCAGCGCACCCGACTTCACGCTTCCATCCACGTCTGGGGCGGACGTCACCCTCTCGAGCCTCCGGGGCAAAAGTGTGCTGCTCGCTTTCTTCCCCCTGGCGTTCACCAAGGTGTGCACCCAGGAGATGTGCTCGTTGAGCGAGGACTACGGCCGGTTTCGTGACGCGAACACCGAAGTGCTGCCGATCAGCGTGGACTCGGTGCCCACGCTGCGCGAGTTCAAGGCGAAGGAACGCATATCGGTCGAGCTGCTGAGCGACTTCAAGCGGGAGGTCAGCCGTAAATACGGAACTCTGATTGAAGAGAAGTTTTTCTCCAACCGCGCCTACGTCCTCATCGACCCCGCGGGGTTGGTCCGTTGGGCCTATGCGGAGGAGACTCCGGGCACCCGCAGGGGGAACCAGGAGCTCCTCGCTCAAGTGCTGGAGACGCACCAACGATCCGCCTGAGCGGTCTGCGTCTCGCGCTTCTCTGTATCGGCCTCCTGGCGGGTGTAGGCTGCCGGATCGAGGATCGCACCCCGACTGGTACCCGCCGGGACGAAGATACGATCCACCAGCTGCTGAACCGATATGCCCAGCGTTTGTCGGAGCGTGACTGGGCCGGGGTGAGGGCGCTCTTCTGGCGGGATGGGATCTACGCCGGTCCCCTGGGGCCGGGCGCGCCGACGGATTCCCACCAGGCCGTCTCCATCGACGCGGCGGTTCGCATTCTCGAGCGGTGGCTGCGCGGCGTGGAGCGGGAGAACTTCGACGTGCGAGTGCTGCGAACCGACTTCCGCCAACAGGGGGATTTGGCCGCGGTGTGGATCGTCACCCGGCGCCGCGTCCCGTCGGGATCCATTGCGATCGAGCGCGAGTGGATCGAGCACGTGCAACTCCGCCGGATCGACGATGAGTGGCGCATACTCAGCGTCGCGGCGGTTTCCTCTCCCCGCGGGGGCGCCCGCTGACGGACCATCCAGAACTGAGCCTCATTGGCGCGGTGGCCAGGCTTCTCAATGCCGGGCTTGATGCCGAGGCGGCCCTGGGCGCCGTCGCCGAAATGACCCGATCTCAACTGCCGGCAACCCGAGTGACCATCTGGTTTCGGGACGATGCAACCGGCGGCTTCCGCATGATTGCGGCTCCCGCCGCCGCCGGCGCCCCGCTGCTGCTCGACTCGCTGCAGCAGCTTCCCAACGCCAACGACGCCGTCCGAATTCCGCTGGAGCATGACGAGACCCACATCGGCCTGCTCGAGTCGCGAGGCCAGGTCGGTGGCGCCCAGCGCCTGGTCCTCCAGGTGATCGCGGATCTGCTGGCGCCGTTCCTCGCCTCGCAGGCGTTGTCGGCCGACCTCGCCACCGAAGTCGCCGCTCAGTCTCGTGAGATCGACCAGCAACGCCGGTTCACCGGGCTCATCATCGACAGCCTGCCACTGGGTCTCTACGTCGTCGACCGAGACTACCGCATCCAGATCTGGAACCGACAGCGCGAGGTCGGCGCTCCCGGACTCAGACGGGACGAGGTCATGGGCCGCCAGGTCTTCGAGGTGCTGACACGCCAGCCGGCTGAAGAGCTTCGGGCCGAGTTCGATCGGGTGTTCCAGACCGGTGAGATCCTGCAGGCCGAGCTCGAGGTCACCCTCGGCGGTGAGGAGCGCTCCTTTCGGCTGACCAAGATTCCGATGCGGTTGGGAGGGGACACGATCAGTCACGTCATCACCATCGGCGAGGACGTGACCGATTCCCGCAGGATCCAGGGCCAGATCATGCAGAGCGAAAAGCTGGCGGCCATCGGGCAGCTTGCCGCCGGCGTCATGCACGAGATCAACAACCCGCTGGCCACCATCAGCGCGTGTGTCGCGGCCATCACCGGCCGGCTGGACGAAGCCTCCGAGAGGACCGCCGTCGAGGAATACCTGGAGCTGATCGACAAGGAAGTCGACCGCTGCACCCGGATCGTCGACGGTCTGCTCGACTTCAGTCGTCCCAAGGGAAAGGCCAAGGGGCGCGTCGTGCTGAACGCCCTGGTGGACGAGACCTTGTTTCTGATGAAGCACCATCAGCGTTTCAAGCGGCTGACGGTGGCTCGCGAGCTCGACCTGACCCTGCCTGCCGCCATGGGCAATGCCGAGCAGCTGACCCAAGTGCTCATGGCCCTGATGCTGAACGCGGTAGACGCCATGGATGACCGGGGGAAGCTCACGGTCCGCACCGGGAAGAGCCCCAATCGCGCCAACGAGGTGCTGTTGGAGGTCGAGGACACCGGCATGGGGATTCCTCGGGCCGATCAATCCAAAATCTTCGAGCCCTTCTACACCACCAAGCCGCCGGGCCGCGGTACCGGCCTCGGACTGTCGATCTGCTATGGTATTGTCGAAGACCATCGTGGACGGATCGAAGTGGACAGCACGCCCGGGCGGGGAACCACCTTTCGTGTGTTTCTGCCGGTGCACCCATGAAGATCCTGGTCGTGGAAGACGACCGTACCGTCGGCCAATACGTGAAGCGCGGCCTTGAGGAGCAGCGCTACCACGCGGATCTGGTGGACGACGGGCTGGAAGGGCTGCGCCTGGCGTCCGGCGGGAGGTACGATCTGATCGTCCTCGACCTGCGATTGCCGGAGATGAACGGACTGGAGGTGCTTCGGACCCTGCGCGACCGGGGTAATACGACGCCGGTGCTGGTGTTGACGGCTCAGGACGCCGTCGACTTCAAGGTCCAGGCGCTCCGCTCGGGGGCGGACGACTACGTCACCAAGCCGTTCGCCTTCGAGGAGCTGCTGGCGCGGGTGGAAGCGCTCGGCCGGCGCCCGAAGGAGATTCGCGCTCCGCTCCTGCGGGTGGACGACCTGGAGCTCGACATGGCCACCCGCGAGGTCAAGCGTGCCGGCGACCGAATCGACCTCACGCCCAAGGAGTACACCGTTCTGGAATACCTCATGCGGCACACCGGCAAGGTCATGTCCCGCACCCTCATCACCGAATACGCCTGGGACTATCACTTCGATCCGGGCACCAACATCGTCGACGTGGTCATTAACCGACTGCGGAAGAAAGTCGACTCCGGCCACGCCCAGAAGCTGGTGCACACCGTGCGGGGTGTCGGGTACGTCGTGAAGGCCTGAGATGACGACTATCCGCCGCCGGCTCACCCTGTGGTATACGGTGGCCCTCGCGGTGACGGTGCTCGCCTTTGGAACCGCGCTGTACATCGAGCGGCGTCAGTCCGGCCTCAAGGAGCTGGACCAGCGCCTCAGTCTCGAGGCCGATCTCGCCCATCGCTGGCTCACCGAGTCATACAAGGTTCTCGGCCGCATCGTCACCACCAGCGGCTCGAAGCCCGCGCTCGATCCCGGCATCAGCGCCTATCTCGAATCGGTGCGGGACTATCTCGTGGTGGCCGACACTGCGGGCCAGGTACTCGCGCTGTCCGAGGTAACTCGCACGCTGAGCGCCGATGCTCTGGAGCGCCTGACCGCGCCGCTGGATACCACGAGCTTCGAGAGTCATTCCGGTACGCTCACCCTGGGCCCGCCCGATGGAGCGGTGCGGTTCCTGGCCATTCCGGTCCAGGGCGCGGGACCGACTATCAGGGGAATCCTGGTTGCCACCCCCACCCGCCAGGCCGCGCTGGGCCCCGCCGATCTCCTGAGATCCATGCTGCTCATTGCGCCCCTCATCTTGGTAGGCGCGGGGCTGGTGGGGTACTGGCTGGCCGGGACCACCCTTCGTCCGGTACAGGGAATCATGGATGAAGTGGAAGCCATCTCCGACGGCCGGAGTCTGCACCGTCGACTGGCGGTTCCGCTCTCGGGCGATGAGATGGCCCGGCTGGCACTAACGGTCAATGGCATGCTCGCGCGGCTGGAGCAGAGCTTTGGTAGCCTGCACCGCTTCACCGCCGATGCCAGCCACGAGTTGAAGACGCCACTGATGGTGCTCCGGGCCGGTGTGGAGCGAGCCCTGGTCCATCCCGGCACCCCACCGGAGATTCTTCAGTCACTGGACGAGACGCTGGCGCAGATCAATCAGATGACCGAGATGGTGGAAAGCCTGCTCACGCTAGCCCGGGCCGACGAGGGGCGGGCACCGCTGGCGGTCGAGGAGTGTGACCTCCGGGATCTGGTGGCGGACGTGGCTGAGACCGCCGGGATGCTGGGCGAGGCCGTCGGGGTGATCGAGGTCCACGCCGTACCCGACATCCCGGTGCATTTGGCGGTCGATCGTGGCCGCATCAGAGAGATGCTGCTCAACATGGTGACCAATGCCATCAAGTACACGCCGCCGGGGGGCACGATAACGCTGAGTCTCGAGCAGGACGCCGAGGCGGTGACGCTGTCGGTCCGTGATACCGGCATCGGCATGGCACCGGGCGACCTGCCTCACATCTTCGAGCGGTTCTGGCGGGCCGACCCGGCGCGGTCCCGCACCGGCGACCGGCCGGGGGTGGGCCTGGGCCTGGCGATCACCAAGTGGATCGCCGAGGCGCATGGCGGATCGATCACGGTACAGAGCCGCCCTGGACGGGGATCCATCTTTACCGTCCGGCTGCCGAGGCTGCAGGTGCCCACCACCGGATAGCTCTTCTCACCGCCTTATCATCGTTCTGTCATTGCGGCTCCACGTGCCGGACATCGTCCTCGAGGCACCCGAATACCAGCTGCGGCCCTTGAGTTACCGCACTCCCGGCCGGCCCCAGCCGAACCCGCGACTTCTCTATCCGAACCCGGGAGAGTCCGGCGGTTCGCCGGACACGATGCGTCTGGTCTTTCTTCCGACGGAGGTGGACGAACTACCCGAGATGGTGGAGGAGCTCCACCCCCGCTATCCGGACGGGCTGCACCGAGCGGGCGTGAGCGGACTGGTGCAGCTGCAGTACTTGTGGCGGGAAGAGATGGAAGGGTGGACGAGCGATCGGTTGGTGCAGCAGACGATTCGGTTCAGCTTCCGCTGATTGGAAGGCCGCACCCGCGCCCGACTCCTTGCCGAAAGCCATCCCACGGGTAACATAGAGCCGGCCACTTGTGAGTCAGGTCACGGGGGAAGGCCGCCTTCCGTCGTAAGCTGTGTCCGGCCTCGGAGCATTTCGAACCGCTAATGCGGTTGTAATCGAAATGACATCCGAGGGCAAAGTAGTTGTTCAGGGCCGGCCTTACTTTCCGGGCACGATCACCCCTCCCCCTGGAGGTAGTTGCGTGTTCGAGAACCTGATTGAATCGAAGCAGAGAAGTCCGAAGACCATGGGACAGACGGCCCTGTCCGTCCTGCTGCACGGGCTGATTATCTTCGGCGCCGTGAAGGCCACCCAAGGCGTGGCCGAGACCATCAAGAATCGTCCGGTGGACACGACGATGGTCTTTCTGAAGCCCCCGGAGCCACCCAAGCCTCCACCGGAGCAGCCTCCACCAGACGTCATCGTCGCCGCCAATCCCCCTCCCAAGGGGTTTCAGACCGTGGTGGCTCCGACCGACATCCCGCAGGACATTCCTCCGATCGACCTGGACCAGAAGCCGTTCGACCCCCGGGATTTCACCGGCAAGGGCGTCGAGGGTGGCATCGGCACGG
>JBKJZM010000075.1:0-5138 GCA_046715295.1 Gemmatimonadales bacterium
GTTGTACAGCGACAAGTCCGGGGTGGTCTCGGCACCCGACTCGGCGTGTTGGATGGATTTGAGGTAGACTTCAATGGCTTTCAGCAAGTCCTACTTCTGCTCCAGCTTGCGGGCCGTGTCTTTCAGCTTTTCCAGATTCATGCGGCTCGGGCTGAAAAGAGGTTACCGGGGATAAGAGACGGAGCGAGCGAAAGATACCGGGCCGCCAGAAGGGCAGCAAGCGGGGAAGGCGTAACCAGATGGGAGGTAAGCGGGTAAGTGATCCCCGCTTTTTTACCGACCCGCTGTCCCGCTGCCCCGCTGCCCGGAGGGATCCAGCTCGCCATCGGCCACCGCCCGGGCCAATCGCTCGAGATCGGGAGCCGGCGGACGGTCGGGTCCCAGCGGCGGCGTCAGGGTCCGGATGGTGTCATACAGAGCCCCCACCCCACGGCCGGGAGCCAGTGGTCGCAAGAACTCGAGACCCTGGGCGGCGCAGAGCAGCTCGGCCGCCACCACACGCTGGGCGTTCGTCAGGATACGTCCCGCCTTGTACGCGGACGCCATGCCCATGGGCACGAAATCCTCCTGGTTGGCATCCGTGGGAATCGACCCGATGCTGGCCGGCATCGCCAAGGCACGGGACTCTGCCACCAACGACGCGGCAGTAATCTGGACCATCATCAGGCCGGACGAGAGTCCGGGATCTCGGGTCAGGAACGCAGGCAGTCCCTGCGAAAGGTCCGGATTGACCAATCGCTCCACCCGACGCTCGGCGATCGCCTGCAAGGTTGTGAGGGTCAACGCCAGGATATCGAGCGCCTGAGCCACCGGCTGTCCGTGGAAGTTTCCCCCAGAGATCACGTCGCCGTTGTCGAAGACCAGGGGATTGTCGGTGGAGGCGTTGAGCTCGACCACCACCGTCTCCTGGGCAAAACGGATCGCGTCAGACACGGCGCCGAAGACCTGAGGAGCGCACCGCAGACTGTAGGCGTCCTGCACCCGAGGATCGTTCTCCCGGTGCGACTCCCGTATTTCACTGTCCTCGAGCAGGGCTCGCATCAGCGCCGCCGCTCGAATCTGGCCTGGATGAGGCCGGGCCTCATGGATGCGGGGATCCAGGGGTGCTGGAGTCCCCCGCAGGGCCTCGAGGCTCATCGCCGCGGCACCGACCGCGGTCCGCCAGAGCACCTGGGCGTCGTGCACCAATAGAGCCAGGAGCGCGGTCTGCGCCTGGGTACCGTTGATGAACGCCAAGCCCTCCTTGGGGCCAAATCGATAGGGCGTGAGCCCAGCCGCGGAAAGCGCGGCGGCAGCAGGCGTCGGCTCCCCAGCCGCGGACAGCACCTGGCCCTCTCCCATCAATGCCAGACCAATGTGGCTCAAGGGGGCCAAGTCACCGCTCGCCCCAACGCTCCCCTGCTCCGGTACCACCGGCAGCACGCCGGCATTGAGCATGTCGACTAGCGCGTCGACCAGCGCCGGCTGCACCCCGCTTGTCGGCCTGAGGAGGACATTGGCCCGGAGGAGCATGACCGACCGGACGACGGGAGGCGGGAGCGGAGTGCCCACACCCGCGGCATGGCTGCGAATGAGATTGGTCTGAAGCTGGTCAAGCTGGTCGAGCGGAATTCGTACGTTGGCGAGCTTGCCGAAGCCGGTATTGATCCCATAGATGGTTTGGCCTGACTCCACGGCCCGATCCACCAGCCGGCGACTCTGAAGCAGTGCACGTCGGGACTCGGGCTCCAGACTGACCCGCACCCCGGGAGCACGGGCGACGCGGACCACATCCTCGATCGTGAGAGACCGGCCATCGAGAACACACGCTGATTCGGGCATCGCCCGAAGTTGCCGCAGTGGGAGCGTTGATTCAACCCCCGCGCTGGGCCCTGCTGCCTCGACCGGCTCAGCGGCCGGTCGTTTTCCCGACCAACAGCTGGAAGTTGCCCGGATCCGTCTGGAAAGCCCAGTCCAGAATCAGGAAAGTCTGGCCCACATGGGTGACCCGTACCGCCCCGTACCGGTTGAACCCGTCGCCCCCATCGGTCTCGAAGACGTAACCGAATCCTGGAGATGCTTCGATCGGGGTCTGGGTGTACGTGGCACAGCCGTCCGGGCTCGGGTCCGGAGTGCAAGGAGCCGTGTCGATGCTGGTGAGATCGCCGACTGGAACCGGGCCGTAGAACTCGACGCCGGTGTTGGACCGCACCGGATCCAGGAAGAGAAACCCATCAATGTCCCGCTCGACCGAGAAGTCGACGCTGGAGGAGGAGCCGGCCCCGACAAGGCCGAGCTCATTGTCCTGGACCCGCAGGTCGCTATTCAGGTCCTCCCAAAAACGGAACCCGCTCCCGGCGTCCTGGGTCTGGCGCGCGTAGAGCAGGACGTTGCGGGTGTCCGGCCGCGGGGTGTCCCATGCCGTCCCAGACCGGGCACTCTCGGCGCCGTCGCTCGATGTCGCGCTGACCCCGAAGCAGCGGGAGGTTCCGTTGACCAGCGCGCCGACCACGAACTCGGGGGCGACCGTGGTTCCTTCCAGTCCCCAGGTGGTGCCGCAGCTATCGGTGTCGAAATCGTAAGATGTGCTGTAAATCCGGTAGCTCTCGAAATTGGCGGGATCCGACGTGTACGAGTTGTCGGTCCAGGAGAGTGCGACCGCCCCATCGAGAGTCGTGCTCAACAAGGACGCCGGAACGTCCGGCGGAATGCCGGGGTCCGCTCGATCGGATGAGCATGCCGCGCTGAGAACGAGTAATACCGGCATCCAGCAGCCCCGCATACAGTGTGCTCCAGTGAAGGATGCCCGAAGGCTCGGCAGATCGCGTGCCAAGAGCCAGCGGGGCGGTGGGGTAGCGGGGCTGAGGCTTCGCCGGGCCGCACAACGTCCCGGTTCTCGTCCAGTTATCGGACCCAGCAGGCGTGCTCTTACTGCCCCGATGCAACGCTGACCTGCCGCTGTCCCCCGAGGGGGACACCGTTTAGCGCTCGAATGTGGTCTGGTTGTAGTCAAACTTGAGATCCGGCAGGTCGGTCAGGTAGATCGAGAAGTAGAAGGCGAAGTTTCCATTGGCGTTTCGCACGAAGTTGAAGCCAGCGCGCCACTCATGAAGCTGCCGCTCCAACCGGACCGACTGCGACTCGAACTTGCTGTCGGTGATGTTGTAGAGCGATCCCCACGAGAGCGACCAGAAGGGGGTAGGCGAGAAGCTGGTGTTGAAGCGCAGGCTCTGGTCGTTCCTCTGCACCAGATCGGGGATGGGCCGGCTGCGAGACAGGGTGTAGTCGAAGTTGGCCGAGAATCCGCGCCCGCCGGAGAAGGGCACCATACCGGTGTTGTAGAACGAGGTCCTCCTGCGTCGACCATCGTCGACCTCGTCGCTCGGCACCTCGTCCCGGCCCGGCTCAGCCCCGGCCTTGCCACCCAGCCCGAAGATCGAGCCGATGCTCCGAAGCGTGTTCCCCGAGATGGCGAAGCTGGCGCTCACACTGCTCAGGAAGGGATCGAACCTGGAGCTATCCATCCCGACAACCCCGGCCCAGAGATCGTGGGTCAGGCTGAAAGTAAACTGCGGAAGCAGGTCGCTGAGCAGGGAGTTGGTAATGCTCTGCGTCGCCCAGCCCGTTCGCCCAGGGTTCTTGGCCTGCTCGAAGTCGTAGCTGATGGGGCTGGTGTTGATGCTCAGCACCCGGAATTTCCGGGCCTCGATGCCTTCGGCTTCGGTCGCTCCTGCCTTGGTCTTGGCCTTGGCCTCGAAAGTCTGGGAGAGTCCCACGCTCACGGTCTGGGTCGCGTCGCTGCGCAGCTGAAATGCCTGACCGGGAGGAACGAGCGCTCGGGCGTACTCTTCCGGGACGGTGGCCGCGGGCGAGTAGTTCCAGCTGAGCGTCGGCGAGAGGCTGTGGCGAATCCGGCTAGCCAGCCCAAAGCCGGGGAAGAAAGCAAAGAGCGTCGGGGAAGCAGTGGCGGAAAAGCGGAATCGCTTGCCCTGCCGAACAAAATCGCCCCCGGTGTTCCGGTTCCGGAGTGCGAACGGCCCACTGGTGGTGTTCGCGATTCCCACTACCGGCTGCACCTTCCAGGAGCCCCGAAAGAGGACGGGGAGATTTATTCCGGTATCCCAGTCGATGCCAGTGGAGAAATCTCCCAGGAATGTGCGCGTCACGGTGATCGAGTCGGACGGGTCGACAGTAGTGGGATCATCGACGCGAAATCGCACCGAGTCACGCCCGGTGCTGGTCTCGTCGGTGACCCGCAGCGCGTTCTGCCAGTTGAATGCCCCGAATCGAAACGGCGTGTCCAGGTTGAAGGCCGTCACCCGGCTGCTGCCGGTCTGGTCGATCGTGTCGAGCACCCCGCCGGGGAGGATCTGCACAATCGGATTCAGCGGAGTCTTTGAGCTGGTGTTGTTGGTAAAGCTGAGTCCGGGTGACCAGGTGATGTTCGAGCCCAGGTTGATCGATGCCGGTGACACCGTCAGTGCCGGAAGCAGCTGCTGGACACTGCCGTCGGATAGGCTCTGGCGGCGGTTCCCCCCCAGGGTGACGGTCCCCCACCCGTAGCGCTTGGAAAAGTTCACCGAGCTGGTGATCTGCTGGGTGTTGAGCAGCGGATCGATCGCGTTCCGTTCGAGAATCGTGGTGTTGCTGGCGTAGTTGAGATCGAGATTCAGGCTGGTGGACAGGTCGAACGTCTGTTGATGATCCCACCTCAGGGTGGTGGACGATCCGCCCCCGCTCTGTTGCTGCTTGCTGTAGGCTACGGAGCCGTTCACGAACCGGTTGAGCCAGTTGTACTGCCCGCCGATTCCATACTGCAGGTATCGATTCGAGTACCAGTCGAGCCGGCCGGTCAGGTCGAGGTAGTCGTTGGGGGCCCAGTAGTATCCGATGTTGGTGACTTGACGGTTGTAGGATCGGTTGGGGCGCACCAGGTCGTTGAAGCCGAACTGGGGGACCAGCACTCCCGAATGCCGGCCCGGCCGCATGTCCTGAAAGATGAACGGCAGCCAGTGGATGGGCACGTCACTCACGTAGAGCACCACCGGCCGCGCTACCAGGACGGTCCTCGAGACCCACTTCACCTGCCGCGCGGAGAAGTGATAATGGGGCAGCGGCAGGTCGCAGCTGGTGATCTCACTCGACCCCGCATAGATCCG
>JBKJZM010000076.1:0-7358 GCA_046715295.1 Gemmatimonadales bacterium
GGGGCCGAGGGGGGGGGGGCGGCCGCGGGGGGGGGTGCGGGGGGTCCCTGGCCCCGCGGCCTACGGGGGCGGGGGGGGGGGGCGGTTCCCGCATCGGAGATTTCTGCTCTGCTCTAGTAGGTGGCCGACGCCTCACGTGCTGGTGAGGTCGATGCGCTGGCGTTTACCCCGACCGACCCTCCCGTCTGCCTGGCAAGGCTCAGACGCTGCTGTGTGTCGGGCAGCATCCTCGAGGCCAGCTGCCTCAGCGACTGCACCCGCCCGCCGGCTGACTCCCCCTGGATCAGCCGCAACTCTTCATTCTGGCGCTCTACCATCTCGGCCATGTAGGCCTTGTCGAACGAGGAACGCCCCATCCCATTGAATCGGTCGAAGGTCAGCCCGTCCTGTCGCAGCAGGGCCGGCGCGGGGAACCCCGCTCCCTTCCCCGCGGCCTTGAGCTCTTCGCTGGCCTTGGAGTAGTGGGTTACCATCCCCTTGCCGAACTGGACCACGGCCGCGCTGGTTCCCTTCATTTCCGCCAGCTTGCCGAGCTTCACCTGTAGCAGAGCAGCGCTGCCGGCCCTGGTAATGAAGACGCTGTCGGAGGCCAGCGATTTCGGCTGCTGCGCGGCCGCCGGCGCCAGGCCCACTGCAGCACTCAGGAACAGACCGGCAACCGCACCGGCAATGAGATTCTTGACGACCATACCTGATCCTTTCACTGTGGCGTAAGCAAATGCATTCGGTCCCACAGTATCAGACGGGCGCCGGCCGGAAATGGTTGCGCCCTTCACTCGATCGTGACATTAGCTATGGGCTATGGGCTATTGGCGGTTGACGAGCGCATTCGGCGCTCTCTTTCTGCCTTCCCTGGAAGGACGAACGAGGAGGCCTCAAATCGAGACCGTTTTAGCCAATAGCCAATAGCTAATACCCACCCTCAGCGGTAGTCGTCGCGAGGGGGATGGAACACGTCGAGGACGACGGAGGCAGTGAGGGCGCGCGCGGAGTGGCGCTCATGTGGTGCGATGTGAAGCATGTGGCCCGGTTGCAGGACGTGGGTGACGCCGGAGACCGTGAGCTCGAGGGAGCCGCTCAGGAGCAGCGTTCACTGCTCGTGCAGGTGGGAATGATCGGGGCTGACGGCACCGGGAGCGATGTCAACGCGGCCTTGAGCAACATGGTCCGAGTGGACGTAGCGGCCAAGGTAGCCTGGAGCGATCTCACGCGGTGCAACGGTATTGAAGTCGAGTAGCCTCAGGGGAGCTCCACGCAGCAAGCTGTTATTGCACGATGATGGGCACCATCCACCGAAACGCTCCCTACTCCATGACCAGTGTGCCGTGCCGGGGGTCGCTCGACTCGATGGTGATGGTGAACTTCTCCACCGGTGTACTCACACTATCTGACCTCATTGCCAGTCGGCCGTGATCCGGCGTCCCCGCTCCCTCGGCGAGCGGCCGTTCGGCGCGCGGACGCCCATCACCATGCGCCGGATGGTGCCGTCCGCGTTCAGGTCGAATTCGGTGTGACGCCGCCGCACGAAGGGCCAGCGGTCCACGCCGTCGGTGACCAGCCGGGTGGGCGAGCGCTCGACCCGTTCGACCGAGACGGTGTCTTGGCCGAGCGTGGCCACGAAGCCATAGCGCTCAGGTGGCGGGGACGGGGCGCTGCTGCAGGCGAGGAAGAGGAGAGGGAGGAGTGGCGACCGCGTCATCGAGTGCCCTTACGAGGGTGAGCCTGATCGGTGTTCGGAGCTGAGCGGCTGCACCGCCGCCGAGACTGACACTATGGACGAGCCAGGGAGAGAGTTCCGAGTCGGCCCGGACCAAAGAGAGCAGGAATAGCGAATTAGGCTGCGGAGAGTGAAGTTAGGCTATTGAAGAGACAATTTGCAGACGAGTTGCATAGAGGAGATAACGAAATGAAAGCAGCACTTCGTGACGAGCTGGTTAAGACTCTGAAAGATCGTTTCGCACAAAACATGCGTCGTCACACAGGAATCGACTGGAGCTCAGTACAGGCGAAATTGAAGGCTAACCCCGAAAAACTCCAAGCACTCTCTGAAATGGAACGTACCGGCGGCGAACCAGATATCGTTGGTCGTGATGAGAAGACCGGTGAGGTCCTTTTCTGTGATTGTTCAGCTGAAAGTCCAGTAGGTCGACGCAGCATCTGCTATGACCGCGGGGCTCTCGATTCACGAAAAGAGAACAAACCAAGCGGAAACGCCATTGAAATGGCCTCCTCGATGGGCATTGAAGTACTCACGGAACAACAGTATCGAGAACTGCAAGAGCTAGGAGAATTCGACAGGAAGACTTCGAGCTGGGTGAAAACGCCAGCCAAGATAAGAGACCTGGGTGGTGCGCTCTTCTGTGACCGTCGCTATGACCATGTTTTCGTTTATCACAACGGTGCTGAATCATACTACGCCGCCAGAGGCTTTCGTGGTCGGCTCAAGGTTTAGTTTCCGTAGTGCCGAGCTAGGCTGGGAGGATCCTTGCCCACCACCTTGACTCCCGAAGAAGCCGATCGGATTGCCACCGAACACTACGCGCCCGTGCTGCGAAGGATGGCTCCGGGCTATTGCGTAGCTCGGGTGGCCGAGCTGGCGGAACTCAAGAAGTTCTACTACCTGCCCCGGTGGAATCTTGGTCGCGAGCCTACGGACGAGGACTTCCTTTCACTGCCTCTTGGCGACGGAGGGTTTTTCGTCTCTCTCAGCACTGGCGAGATCGAAGAGGTTGGAAGCGGCGCCTACGTGTACGGCTATGCGTATTTGTGTGCCCGCGATCAGCTCCCTGAGGGAGTAGAGCCCTCGACCCAGGAACTGGCCGCGCTGCTGGCACGATACTCCTCCGACATACTGATGAACATGTTGGAGGAAGTAGGACGGGAAAGAGGAGGGGGTAGTCCGTAGCTAACTGCGGCTTTTGCCGCCAGTAGGGCGCGACGCCCTGAACGTCCTCGCGTGCGGAACGACGGGCACGGCGCACGTCGGCGATCGGGAGCTCAAGGCGGGCGCCTCGGAGATCGTGCTGACCGTGCGGGTGATGGATGGCAGGAACCGGCAGCGGTTTGCCGAGGATAGGCAGCTGCTGGGGAACTGGATCAGCGCCAGTACAGTGCTGGGGACTCCGCGGCCCGGTACGGAGTCGGAAGGGGGGACGCCGGCCCGGGGGGGGGAGGTGAGGCCGGCCGCATGAGGCGCACCGGGCCAGGTGAGAAGCATGCCCCCGAGCCTCGAGGCGAGTGGGTGGGAACGTGAACCGCCGCCGATAGTCGCGACTGTCGGCGGCACGTGTCTGGGATGGCTCTTAACCGGAGGCTGTACGTGTATCAGCAGTGTTTGGCACCCTTCAACAAGCCGTAAATTCCTGTTATTTAGGAGATGTTCAGCGTTTGGTGCTACAGGATCGTAAGTTGCAGGTGTCGCGTAACCCTCGTGGAGCTCTATTTGTTTCTGTGGATGCGTGGCTCTAATCTGAGCACATCCCTGCAATGAGTAGCGTGGTTCCAAATGTCCTCATCAGGACCTAATTCACCTGCCTACTGCATCGTAGCCCTACGCGGTCCATCGACAGCTCTGCTGCGGCGAGAGGATCCTTTGGTGGTCACTGCAGGGGCTGCCTCCGGGCCGGTTCAATTAACGATCCGCACCCGGTTTGTGGATTCAGGCTTTCCGGATCCGGTCCCTAAAGGCTTGTGGGTCGATGCGAGAAGGCCCGCAGAGTCTCTGGAGTCAGCTGTAAATAAATATAGCTCGCGCGATAGGGAGTGCCTCCACGGAGGAGATGATAAAGACCCTTACTTTGTCGTGAGTCGACGTAACGAGCGCGTTCCGCTGTTCAAGGCGCCGAGGGAGGTCGCGCGCGATCCTACGCCAGATATCAGAATGGCTATTCGCAATCTCCAGGAACTGGGCGTTCTGAATCTTGCAGACGACGGCAGTGGTCGAAGCAATAACGCTGGCTGAACGAGTCTGGCTTGGCTGGATTGCCGCCATTTCGCCAACGTGGTCTGTAGGGCCACGCTTCGCTATGAGACGCCCGTTAACAATTACGTCGAACGATCCAGCTAGGATCAGATACACGTCGTGATCTGAGCCGCCCTGCTCGATTATTGCAGTACCCGGTTCTACCTGCATCAGCTCCCCAGCTTCTGCGATGCGCTCGGCAATTGCACGGTCGCCCCCAACGAGCTTCTGCTCTCGAAGAGAGTCTACCAGGACGGTGCCGGCTCCCTGAAAGCGGCTAATCATGGCCGACCTGATCTCCGTTTGAACCTATCGGCTCGTCGGTGTAAACGCGTGCCCGGTACAATCAGCGACATATCAAATACGCCCTGGCTCGGCATTTGCCCTGGCCGGTCCCGGCAGAGTCCTTGGTTGCTTCGTGGTTCTGAATGAGGAGCGGCTGAGCGGTCGCCCGCAGAATGAGGACGCCTACCCTACTACCAAATTCAGCAGGCGGTTCGGCACGTACACAACCTTCCGAACCTCCTTCCCCTCCGTAAACCTCCGCACCGCCGCATCCTCCTGCGCCGCAGCGACCACCGCCCCTTGTTCCGCATCCCGCGGCACCGTCACCCTGGAGCGGGTCCTACCGCTCACCTGCACCGCTATCTCCACCGTCTCCTCTACCGTGAGCCGCTCGTCCCAGATGGGCCACGGTGAGTCGAAGATCGAGCCGTCGTGCCCCAGGCGCTCCCAGTTCTCCTCGGCAAAGTGAGGCGCGAAGGGGGCCAGCATGACAATCAGATCCTCCACTACCTCGCGGCTGGCAACGTTCTCGGCGCGGATGGTGTTGACGAACTCCATGAGGGCCGCAATGGAGGTGTTGTAATGCAGCTCCTCCAGACCCGCGGTCACCTTCCTGACCGTCTGGTGGCGCTTCACCTCGACCGCGTGGTTGACCGGCGCGTTGGGGGTGTCATCCCGGAGTGTGTCGCCCACCAGCGACCACACCTTGTCGAGAAATCGCCTGGGACCACTGACCCCCTCATCCCGGAAGTCGCCGCCCTCCTGGAACGGGCCCAGGAACATGAGGTAGATCCGGAAAGTGTCGGCGCCCCAGCGCGAGATGTACTCGTCCGGCACGACGACGTTGCCCCGGGACTTGGACATCTTGGCCCCGTCCTTCACGATGTGTCCGTGGGCCCGGAACTTCCGGAACGGCTCATCGAAGTGAACGTGACCCAGGTCGTGCAGCACCATGGCGATGAAACGAGAGTAGAGGAGGTGGAGCACCGCGTGCTCGTTCCCGCCGATGTAGGTGGTGACCGGCAGCCACTTCTTCGTCCTCGCGGGATCGAACGCCCGATCGTCGAACTCGGTGCCGGGATAGCGCAGGTAGTACCAGGCGGAGTCGAGGAAGGTGTCGCTCACGTCGGTCTCGCGCCGGCTGCGCTTGCCGCACACGGGACAGGGGACGTAGTACCACTCCTCGTGCCGGGCGAGCGGAGACACGCCGGTGTCGTCCGGCTTGAAGTCTTCGATCAGCGGCAGGATGACCGGGAGATCCTTCTCCGGCACCGGCACCGCGCCATGCTCCTCGCAGTAGATGATCGGGATCGGCGGACCCCAGTAGCGCTGCCGGGAGATGCACCAGTCGTGCAGCCGGTAGGTGACCATGGCCTTACCGGCGCCCCGCTCGGCGAGCCAGACGGTGATGGCACGCTTGGCCTCGGGGACGGTGAGGCCGTCGAACTGGCCCGAGTTGACCAGGACGCCGTTGTCGTTGTCGACGTAGGCGGCTTCCAGTGGAGCTTCGGCCCCCACCCCCTCGCTCCGCTCGGGGTCAGGGTGACGCGCAGTAACCACCTGCACCACTTCCAACTCGAACTTCTGCGCGAATTCGAAGTCGCGCTGATCGTGGCCGGGCACCGCCATGATGGCGCCGGTGCCGTACTCCATCAGCACGTAGTCCGCGATCCAGACGGGGACCGGCTTCCCCGTGGCGGGATTGAGCGCGTGGCCCCCAGTGAACACGCCGGTCTTCTCCCGCTCGCCGACTTTCCGGGAGACCAAGTCCTTGGAGGCCACCGAACGGCGGTAGGCGTCCACCTCGGCCCTGCGAGCGGGAGTGGTGTATGCGTCCACCAGCGGGTGCTCGGGCGCGAGCACCATGAACGTGGCCCCGAACACAGTGTCAGGTCGTGTGGTGAAGACCTTGATCTCTGCCCCACGGGGGCTCGGCCCCTTAGCTGCGCTCAGGGTGACGCCCGTGAATACGATTTCCGCGCCTTCCGACCGTCCCAGCCAGTTGCGCTGAGCCAGCGTCGTGCTCTCCGACCAGTCCATCTTCGACTTGTCGTCCAGATCGGCCAGGAGCCGGTCGGCATACTCGGTGATGCGGAAGAACCACTGCTCCAGGGTGCGCTGCTCGACCATCGAGCCGCAGCGCTCGCACCTGCCATCGATCACCTGCTCGTTGGCCAGGACCGTTTGATCCTTGGGGCACCAGTTGACCGCCGCCGCCTTCTTGTACGCCTTGCCGGCCTTGAGCAACTGGAGGAACAGCCACTGGGTCCACTTGTAGTACGCCGGATCGGTGGTGGACAGCTCGTGACGCCAGTCGAACATGCCGCCGATGCTGCGGAGCTGCCGGCGGAAGTTGACGATGTTGCGGGGGATCAGCTCGGCCGGGTTGATGCCCAGCTTGATCGCGTAATTCTCGCTGTGGATGCCGAAGGCATCGAACCCGATCGGCTCGAAGACGTCATAGCCCTGCAGCCGCTTGAACCGGCCGTAGACGTCGCTGCCGGTGAAGGCGAACATGTTCCCCACGTGCAGCCCTTCGGCCGACGGGTAGGGGAACATCATGAGGTTATAGAAGGGGCGTTGGGCCCGGTCGAGGTCGGGCTCGTTGGTGTGCCGCTCCGCCCACCGAGCCTGCCATTTGGGCTCGATCAGGTCGGGCCGGTAGGGCAGCCCGTCGGTCGCTGTGGGATTCTGCTTCACTCGCGTCTCGGTCGTCTTCATGGCACTGGTCCGTCCCGCCGCCGGCCGGCCTGCCCTGAGCGCAGCGAAGGGGCGCGCCTACTAAGGGTTCAAGGTTTCTGAAGGATCGTAAATCTATTCCCACCGCGATCTTACTGCTACCGCCCCGAATCCTTCCACTGCTTTTTCCGACCGCCCGTCCGCCTGTCCGCCCGTCCGCCCGTTACCGGGCCTCCGTCTTGCAAGTGAAGAGCTCAAACAATCCCCCGCAGTCGCCCTGAACACGAGAGTCGATGGCATCCCCGAACCGGTTCGTTCTCAATCTGCACCTGATAGGGCTCGCAGCCGCGGCAGTCGTGGCGGCCGTCGTCGCGGTGATCCTCTTTCTGGTCTGCCCACCGCCAGCCGAAGGGTCTGTCGCGGAGAACCCCGT
>JBKJZM010000077.1:0-5754 GCA_046715295.1 Gemmatimonadales bacterium
CGGGAGCGGCCATCCAGGGTGTCAATGCAGCCCGGATGAGCTCGGCCGGGTACGGGTGGAACCCGCAGTGGACTTACGACCGGTGTGATATGATCAAACCGCCGCCGTACTTCCCGACCACGGGCCGATACTTCAAGAACCGCTACTACGAGATCGATCCTGTCGGTTTCACGGTGGCGGGGTGGTTCGCGGCGAATCAGTAGAACGGCGGGACGACAGCCAAGCGCAATTCTCTGCGCGTCTGATATTTCGACGGCGTCGCATTCCGCCCCGGAACGGACCGATCGGGGCAAAATGACTCTGTTCATACCTATAGAGTTACCCCGCACACGACCCATGGCACTTTTCCTGCTCAATCGGTGTGGTATGACGCAGCGACTCGCTCCTATACAGTGCCGTAGCAGCCGGCTGGGTTTCACCATGGTCGAGATGGTCCTGGTGTTTACCCTGATCGGCCTCATGACGGCCTTTGCTATCCCGAAGGTGGCCAGGGTAATTCGGGCCAGCCAGGTCAACCGGGCTGCGTCTATTGTGGCCGCGGACCTGGAATCGGCATTTACTCTGGCCGCCCGCCGACGCCAGCCTATGCGGATCGCCTGCACCTGCGGTACCGGGAGATACACCATCGCAGACCGCGCCGGTGGCACCGTGCGGATCTCTCGCGCGCTGGTAGGCGACAGCGATCTCGGCACGATGACGCTGACATTCTCCCAGAATCCTGTCGACGTGTTTCCCAACGGTGTCGCATCAATCACCGCCGCACCCCTCCTGGTGCGAGTCACCTCCGGCGCCAGCACTAAGGGAGTGACGATGACCAGTGCGGGCTTCGTGAGGATCGTGCCATGACCTGTTTCACTCAGCGGAATGCCGGCTTCACCCTGATCGAAGTCCTGGTCTCCATCATGATTCTCTCGGTCGGCTCCCTGGCCCTGGGAACGCTCCTGGTGCGCGGTGCGCGGGCCGGCACGGCCGCATCGGCGATGACGTACCAGTCCGCGGCGCTTACGAGTGAGGTCGGCCGGCTCGGGGCGCTCCCGTTCACCCAGCTCGCTGCCGGCACGACCTGTGTGAACGTGACCACCGGGCCGTTTCGGCACACTCGCTGTGCCGTGATCGTGGATGTCTCGGCCAATGTGCGCCGGGTGACCGTGACGGTCACCCCGACCGCTCCCACCAGCCTGCAGCCGTTGTCGGGCTCGTTCGAGCGTAGCATCTCAGGCCCCGCGGTCCCACCGTTGCTGACTCCATGAGTACCCGGGCGATTGCTCGCCAGGGCTTCACCCTGGTGGAGTTGCTGATCACGCTGATCATCGCCGCGGTCGTAGGCGCGGCCTTGCTCCGCATGATGGTGGGGCAGGCGCGATTCATGGACCAGCAGGAGGCCTCACGTTCGGCCCGAAGTGTAGCCCGGAGCGGGATCAACCGCCTGGTCTCCGACCTCCGGGCCGTCGAGGCTACCGGCGGGCTTCAGGCAGCCGCAGTCGGTGGACAGGACTTCACCGTGCGGGTGCCCTACGCATTTGGCGTGGTCTGCTCCCACCTGGCTGCGGTGACCACCGTGAGCCTGCTCCCGGTGGACTCGGCCATGTACAACGCACCCGGCTTTTCGGGGTTCGCCTGGCGGAACGCAGCTGGAGGGTACACCTACCCGGCCGCGGTGCCAGTGATCGCCCCGGGTACAGCCGTTAACTGTCAGAATGCGGGGCCTGATAGTATACACACCCTCCCGGCGGCAGGCGGGGCGCCGGCCGGTCGGATAATCAACCTGACTAATCTCGCACTTCTGCCCGTGCCACCGCGGGGATCGCTCGTGTTCCTGTACCGCCGGGTCCGCTACGAGTTCAAGGCATCCGTGGCCGTCCCGGGCCAGCTCGGCCTCTGGCGGACCATGGTCACGACTGGACAAACCGAGGAGCTGGCCGCTCCGTTCGCCGCCACGGCCCGGGTCAACTTCTACGTCCTCAATAACGCAACCGCCCAGGCGGCTGTCCCCGCGCCATTGACCAACACGCGTGGCCTCGAGCTCGTCCTCAACGGCCTGAGCGAACGTGCGCCAAGCGGAAGCACAGTTGCCAAGTCGGCTCCTGTCACGACATCCGTCTTTTTCGAGAATCGTCCCGACTGACACTCATGAGAGAGGTGCGTATGTCTGCCCGGCTGAACAGACGGGGAGCGATACTCCCCATGACTATCCTGATGCTGGCCATCATGGCTGTGGCCGTGGCGATTACGTATGCCCGGCTCTCAGCCGAGCGCCGCACCACCAGCGACGCCCAGGCGCAGCTGGCTGCGTTTGAAGTGGCGCAGTCGGGACTGGCACGGTACCTGTCGAGCGTGGCGGGTGCGAAGCCGGGTTGGCCCCAGAACCTGGTAGCCTCCACCACCTACAACGATCTGCCGGGTGGCACGGCCACGGTGACCATGCGGATGGTGCGCGATACGACCACCGGCCCACCGATGCTGCCCGCTGTATACGCGATCACCTCGGTGGGTACCAACACCGCCGCCAAGCGTTATGGTGCCTCGGCCCCAGCCGCCCAGCGCACGGTCGCGACCTATGCGATCTGGACCCCAACGCCGTTTGACCTCAATGGCGCTGTGACCAGCCTTTCGGGCCTGGACAAGAACGGTAACTCCGGCGCACTCGACGGGAACGACCGCTGTGGTGCCGGACCGGCAATCCCCGGAGTAGCGGTACCGACTGGCACCTTCACCGGCTCGAACGGCCCGATCAACGGCAATCCCGACAACGCGCCGGTGTACCTGGGCACTCAGGGTACCGGAGGGACGTTCAAGGACGAAGTCGACATCGACTGGGCCGGCATTAGCGCAGGGACGGTGCTGCCCGCTGCCTTTGTCGCTCCCGCATGGCCCACCCCAGCGCAGATGAACAACTGGCCTGTGACCAAGGTGAACAACAGCGCAGGCCCAGAATTTGTCCTTCCCGCTAGCGGCAAGGGAATACTCATCGTGACGGGGAATCTGAGAATCAACGGCGCCGCTCCCCCACTCCAGTGGGAAGGCCTCGTGTTGGTGGGCGGGAATGTCGTCTCTAACGGTGATGCCAACATCTATGGCGCGCTTATCACGGCGCTTAACATCAAGCTTGGGATCAACGTTCCGCAGCAGTCGATCGCAAACGGTACCAAGGTTCTGCAATACGACTCCTGCTCCCTTCAGCGCGCTCTGGGCAACGTCGGATCGATTCAGCGGGTTCGGAACGGATGGATCGATACCTGGCCCAGCTACCAATAGACACTTGCTTGTTGCTCACCATCGGCGGACTGGGGGTCCCCCTTTGACCGCCGATGTGTTTCTGGAGTGGGCTATTGGCTATTGGCTATTGGCTATGCATACTCCGTCTGCCTATGAGCCTTCAAGGACGAACGATCCTCTTCTTCGCTGGGCCTCTCTACGAGGACCTCGAGCTCTGGTACCCGAAGATTCGGCTGGAGGAAGAGGGGGCCCGTACCGTTGTAGCGGGCACCGGCGAGAAGACCTACCAGGGCAAGCGGGGGTACCCGCTCACCGTCGATGCCAACGTGGACGATATCACGGCTGGAGACTTCGACGGCCTGGTCATTCCCGGCGGCTACGCTCCGGATATCATGCGGCGCTCGGAGAAGCTGCTGCAGCTCACCCGGGAGATCTACCAGGCGGGCAAGCCGGTCGCCTTCATCTGCCACGCGGGGTGGGTGCCGATCTCGGCCGGGATCGTTCGCGGCAAGCGCGGCACCAGCGTCGGAGCCATCAAGGACGACCTCGTCAACGCGGGTATGCTCTGGGAGGACAGCCCGGTGGTCGTGGACGGAAATCTGATCTCGTCCCGGACCCCCGCGGATCTGCCCCATTTCATGAAGGCCTTGATCGCTGCCCTCCGGGACGCACCGGTAGGAGCGAGGCGTGCCTCGACCGTGCCGGTGTGACCCCATGTCACTGACAGATGCCCAGCGTCGAGTCGATGTTTGGGTCAGCCAGTTCGAGGAGGGGTACTTCCACCCGCTGACCAACATGGCTCGCCTGTCCGAGGAAGTGGGCGAGCTGGCTCGGGAAGTGAACCACCGCTTCGGACAGAAGACCAGAAAGTTGAGCGAAGCCGATGGCAACCTGGCCATGGAGATGGCCGACATCCTCTTCGTGGTGATCTGTATGGCCAACAGGGAGGGAATCGATCTGCAAACAGCTTTTGACCGGATGATGGAGAAGGTCGAGGCACGAGATGGTTCGAGGTGGACTCCAAAAACGTGAACGGTGAACAGTCAACGGTGAACGGGCCGCCCCCACCCCGTTGACTGTTAACCGTTTACCGTTCACGCGGTTTCTTATTCCCACTCCGCCGGCGCGCACTCCAGCTCCTCCAGCAGAATTCGGTAGCTCTCCCATCGATCGGCCCTGATCTGGCCGCCCTCGACCGCCGCCTTTACCCGACAGCCCGGCTCGGTCATGTGCCGGCAGTCGGCGTAGCGGCATTCGCCGATGAACGGACGCATCTCGGGAAAGCAGGTGGGGAGCTCGCGAGGAACAACGCCCCACAACCCCACTTCGCTGAAGCCGGGCGTGTCTACCAGATATCCGCCGGCATGCAGCGGAATCATCACGGCCGAGACAGTGGTGTTCTTGCCCCGCCGTACCTTGGCGCTGAGCTCGCCGATCCTCAGCTTGAGGCCCGGTTGCACTGCGTTAAGCAGGCTCGATTTGCCGGCGCCCGACGGGCCGGTGACCACCGAGATCCGGCCGGCGAGTGCGGCGGCGAACACCTCGATTCCCTCGCCGGTCTTGGCGCTGGTGGGATAGACCACGTAGCCCGCGGCGCGGCAGCGCTCGATCAGCTCCCGACCCGGATCAAGCTCGATCTTGTTGACCACAACCGCGGCTTGAATGGAATTGGCTTCTGCAACGACGAGGAGCCGGTCGATCAGCTGAGGAATGGGAGGGGGGTCCACCGTGGCGGTGACCACGAAGACTTCGTCGATGTTGGCCGCTACGGGCCGGGTGCCCCTGCCCTCGGGCACTCTCCGCTCCAGGAGCGTGGTGCGCGAATCGACGCTCACCACCCCGTACACCTCGCCGGTGGGCTCGGGCTCGAGCCGCACCCGGTCGCCGACTACCACACGAGGCGAGTCCCGCTTGGCCTTTCCCCGGAGTATCGCTCGTACCTCGCCAACGGCCGTTGCCACCCGATAGACCGCACCATCCCGTTCGAGGACGGTTCCGAGAAGCTCGGTCACCAGGAGCCGGGAGCCTGGACGATCGCCTCGTCCAGTGCGGCCTTTACATCGTAGAGCGAGAGTGCTGCCAGACGGGACTCGGCCTCGTCCGGGGTTCTCCCCCAGGCCAGTGCCTCGGACTCCACGTGACCCAGGGGGCGGTCTCCGGACGGAGACCACCGCACAAACAGGAGCGCGGCGCCATAGAAACCGCGAACGTCGGGCTCTTCGTCCACATAGATGGCGACCGAGTAGGCGTGGCCATCGCTTCCACCGAAGGCCGCGGCACGCTCGTGCTTCTGCATGTACCCACCCAACGTGAACTCGCTCACCGGCGCGGCACCGACTCTCGAACCAGGTTCCCCAGGATAAAGGCGATATTGGCCGGGCGTTCCGCCAACCGCCGCATGAGATAAGGATACCACTGGGTGCCGAACGGGATATAGACCCGCATGTTGTATCCGGTCTGCCGGAGACGAGTCTGAAGATCCCGCCGGACACCATACAGCATCTGGAACTCGAAGCGCTCGGCCCCGATGTCCTGCCG
>JBKJZM010000078.1:0-10134 GCA_046715295.1 Gemmatimonadales bacterium
GCGATCCGCGCCACCTCTTCGGATTTGAGTCGGGTGTACTCGAGGTTCGACCCCGGCGGTGTCTCGACGATGAGGCTTACCTCGCTTCGGTCGCTCACCGGAATGAACCCGGCGCCGCCCACCGTGGCCTGGAGTACGATGGCGCCGAGGAACGAGCCCACGGCGATGAGCACCATCGCCAACCGGTGGTCGAGCGCCCACGCGATCAGTCGCTGGTAGCGCAACGCCTGCCGGTCGAACCACTGATTGAAGCGGTCGAGCGTCCGCGCGATGGGGTTACGCCGCTCGTGCGCTTCGGTCTGCGGGTCAGCCCAATAAGCCGAGAGCATCGGGTCCAGCGAGAAGCTCACGAACAGGGATACCAGCACCGCGCAGGCGATGGTCAGGGCGAACGGCTTGAACCACTGCCCCGCGATCCCATACATGAAGGCCACCGGCACGAATACCGCCACGATCGAGAACGTGGTGGCGGCCACGGCGAGGCCGATCTCGTCGGTACCCTCGATCGAGGCCCGCATGTGGTCTTTTCCCATCTCGATGTGCCGGACGATGTTCTCCCGCACCACGATGGCATCGTCGATCAGGATGCCGATCGAGAGCGACAGGCCGAGCAATGACATGGTGTTCAGGGTGAATCCGAAGGCCCAGATGGCGATGAAGGCGGCCAGCGCCGAGACCGGCAGTGCCAGACCGGTGATGACTGTCGAACGCCAGGAGTTCAGGAACAGAAAGACCACCAGCACCGTCAGCAGGGCACCCTCCACCAGGGCCTCCTGCACGTTGGCCACCGCCCGGCTGACCCGCTCACCCGCGTCCTGGACGATTTCGAGCTTCACACCGGCGGGCATGGTGCTCTGCAACCCGGCGACACGGGCCCGGATCTCATCGCTCACCTGAGTGGTGCTGTATCCCTTGGACTTGATGACCTCGAGCCCCACGGCCTGCCGGTCGTTGTATAGCGCAAGTGTGCGAGGCTCCTCGGTGCCGTCATACACCTTGGCAACCTGACCCAGCCGTATCGTCTGACCCTGCCGCTCCGCCACCACCAGCCTGGCGAAATCGGATGGCCCTTCAGCCCGGCCCTGCAGCCGGATCGTGCGCTCTTCTAGTTCGCCGTTCAGCCGTCCGACCGGCGCCGCCAGATTCTGCGACTGAAGCGCCTGCACCACCTGAGAGACGCTGACGCCCGACGCCTCGAGCGCCTGAGGCTGCAGCTCGACCGTCATCTCCCGCTCGATGTTGCCCACCACGCTCACCTGAGCCACACCCGGTATCGCGCGCAGTGCGCGAGCCACGCCAGGGTCGGCCAGACGGCTCAGGGTGGCGGCCGGCACCGAGGCCGAAGTGAGCGTCATCGTAATGATCGGCTGTTCGGAGGGATCGAACCGGGTGAGAACCGGTTCCTCCATCTCGACCGGCAGGTCATCTCGTTTGGTGGAGATGGCATCCCGGATATCCTGGGACGCCTGCTGGATGGGTTTCTCGAAGTCGAAAAAAATGGTGCAGGAGGCCAGGCCATCGGTGCCGGAGCAGGTGGACTTCTCACCATCCACGCCGCTGATGCCGAAGACCGCGTCTTCGATCGGGTCGATGATTTCCCGGGTGACTTCCGAGGGAGATGCTCCCGGGTACACGATAGTGAGACCGATTACCGGCTGCTGGATGTCGGGGAACTCATCGGTGTGCAGGTTCAGCAGGGCGAAGATGCCGAAGACAACCAGCGCCACCATGGCGGTCACGGTGACGATGGGCCGCTTGATGGCAAAATCGGAGATAAACATCAGCGGCTGGCCTCCTCCTCCTCGGTAATCCGAACCGCGGCCCCTTCGGTCACGCCTTGGGCCGAGCCGAGCAGCACGGTGTCGCCCGGCGTGATGCCGGAATGGATCTCCACCAGGTCGGTGGCCTCATCACGAACGCCCACCCGTACCGGCACGACCTCGACCTTGCCGCCCTTGGCCCGGTGGATCACTGGCGCCGTTCCCCGACGGTCTACCGCGGAGGTGGGCACGGCGACCGCGCGCCGGGCGTCGGTTGCCACGCGACCCTCGGCGTAAAGTCCTGCCACCAGCGACTGCTCGGCGTTGGGGATCACGACATATATCCGCGCCTGCCGGGTCGCTGGATCCACGGCCGGGTTGATCCGCTCGATCCGCCCGCTAAAGCGGCGATCGTAGCCGCTGACGCTGAACTCCACCGGCGCCCCGACCTTGAGACGGTCAATTTCCTCCACCGGTACCGTGGCCTCGAGACGCAGAGAACGGAGATCGATGATGGTGAAGAGGCTCGCGCCCACCTGCACGATGTCGCCCGGATCGACCGCCCTCTCACTCACGGCACCGCTGATCGGCGCGCGAACCATGGTATTCGCGAGCTGCTTTCCAGCCAGTGACAGCCGCGCCTGCGCGTCCGCCAGCGCACCCTCGGCGTTGGTGACATTGAGCTTCGCGGTTTCCAGATCCCGTTCCGGCAGTGCTCCCGCCTGGGCAAGCCGGCTGGCCCTTTCCGCATTGCGCTGCGCGTTTTGGAGCGCCGATTCCGCGCTGCGCACTGCAGACTTGGCGGAAAGGTAGGCATCCCGCACGGCGGTATCGTTGAGCCGCGCGAGCAACACCCCGCGGCGCACCCGCTGTCCCTCATCGACGAAGGTGCGCTCCACCTGGCCGCCCAACTCCGCGCGGACCCTGGCTTCAGTCCTCGCTTCCAGCGATCCCGAGACCGGAGGGCCGCTTCGAAGCTGCTCCAGCTTCGCGATCGCGATGTTCTCCCGCCCGATCAGCACCACCGGATCGGGGGCCGCCATCCCGGTGTCAGTCGCCTTTTTCTTGCACGAGACGAGAGCCAGAGCAAGCATCGCCAGCACAAGCCAGGAACGTTCCCGCACGAACGCACACCGCTGCTCACGCATCATTGGCCCGCCGCTCCCGATTGGGATGTTCCGGTGAAGTCGCTCTCCGCACTCGGCGGCGGCGGCTCATAGACTGGAGTGCTGGTGCTGGACGCGGTGGACGCCGATGGCCCTGCGCCCGGCGCGGCCGCACCGGCCAGCGGGAGCGCAGGGAGCAGCACGATACGCACCTTGGCCACCTGAAGATCGCGGGCTGCGCGGGCACGGCTGGCTTGTGCCTGCTGAAGCTGGATGCGGGAATCGAGCAGCTCGGTCTGAGTGGACAGACCCTCGCGGTAGCGCAGCTCGGCGATCTGGTAAGCGCGCGCGGCCTGTTCCACCGTGCCGGCACTTGCCTGCCAGGCCGCATCCGCGGCCTCGAGCTGGGTAGTTGCGTTCCGGGCGTCGACCTCGGCCAGCTCATGGGTCTGCTGCAGCCGCAACTCCGCCTCACTCAGGTTGGCGCGGGCAACGTCCTCTTCGCCGCCGATGCGCCCGCCGGTGAAGAGAGGGAGCTGAAGGCCGAGTGACACCACCCAGTCGTCCACGAATCGGGCGCCGAACGGAGAGACCTTCTCCGGGTATCCGAGCTGGGCATACTGCGACGTGAGCGCCACCTGAGGCAGCCGTTGCCCCCGGGCCACCAGAAGCAGGCCACGCTGGGCCTCGACCGCCTCTGCGGCCTGCCGGACGGGGGCCCGGGCCGCGGCCCCGGTGTCTCCCGAGGTCTGTGCCAACGCCTCGAGCCGAGCTGAATCGGTCAGGGCGGTGTCGCCCAGCTCCGTCGTGAGCGCCAGCAGCTCATCCAGCGGAACATCCAGAAGCGACTTCAGCCGGAAATACGCCAGATCGCGATCGGCACGCCGCTGAATCACGATGGGGCGCTGATTGTCACGGGTCACCCGCGCGCGCAGCAGGTCGAACTCCGAGAGATTACCCACCTCACGCGCCAGCCGCGTCTGGCTCAGTGTGGTGTCCGCCTGGTCGAGCGTTGCCTGGGCGATGGTGAACAGACGATCGGCCAGGCTGGCATCGTAATACGCCCCGGTCACATCGAGCAGCAGCTGCGCGCGAGCGGATGTCAGCCCGATAGCGGCGCTCCGAACGCCGGCACCCGCTGCCTGTACCTGCCCCCGCACTCGGCCGCCGCTGAACAGCGTCTGAGAGAAGGACAGGCCGAAGCGGTACGTGTTCTCCCGCCCGAATGGCAGGTTGCGGAGAGTCCCGAACGGGTCCGCGGCACTGGCGCACTCGACAGCGTTCTCCAGCGAGTCCAATCGCTGGTCAATCGGCAAACCAGGCTGGGCCACAAATCGGTCGCAGGAGGGGGCCGGCGTGGTGCTGGTGTCGGTGCCGGCGTCCAGGGCGGAAAACTGACTCTGGAGGGTCCGCTGATAGGACGCGGAGCCGCTGAGCTGAGGAAAGTAGGCGCTCCGGGCGCGGCGGCGGTCTCCCGTCGCGCGGGCCAGTCCGGCGCGGGCTATGCCGATGGACTCGCTGCGCTTCTCAGCGAGCTCCAGCGCCTCGGAGAGCGTCAGTGCCCGGCCGGGCTGACGATGCTGGGCGACGAGGTCCGGCACGACGACCAACAGGCACGAAAACACGAAGACGAGCGGGAGCATGGTGGTCTTCATACCGGGCTCACAGTACGACGTCGGCCCACGCCGATCGACCGGAGGAACAGCCGCACGTACTCATCGAGCGCCTGCTCCGGCTCGTTCCGATACAAGTCCGGCATGATGTCGCGACCCATCGCGTCGGCGAAGAGCGCACCCATGAGTAGGGCAGACGCAGCCGTCTCATCGAACTGAGCCTTGGCCAGACCGGCTTCCCGAAGACGGCAGAGGTATTGGCAGAGGGCTTTCGCAGCCACAGCAGGCGGGCTGTTCTGCTCCGAAAAGATTCCCGGATGCTGCTCAATCTCTCCCATGCAGGTGCGGATCAAGGATCTGCGCTCCCGCAACTCGCCGATGTGAGCTCTGGCCCAATCCCGTATCTCGCGGAACGGGTCCCGGGGGATGTGGGGCAGGAGGTCGGTCACGCCCGAGAGTCCCGCACGGGTGATCGCTTCCTTGATGAGGGCGTCCTTGGAGCCGAAGTGCCGGAACAGGGTGACCTCGTTCACCCCCGCCTGCCCGGCAATGCGCCGGGTAGTGGCGCCGCGATAACCCGCCTCCGCATAGAGGCGGGCGGCCGCATCCAGTAGCTGGTCCCGGACTGTCATGCCGCCAGTATAGTGCAAAATCCGGTTGTAAGCAAGTGACCACTTGCAACACGCACTTGCGCGCGCTGCAACCGCTGGTTAGCGTGCATCGTCGCCCGTAAGGGCGGCGCCGATAAAGGCAAACCCGTCGTGAGGCGGGGACGCAAAGCCAGGAGTCCGGAGCGCAGTCGGCTCAGGATGGTCCAGCTGCCGAAGCCGAGCCCCTTGCTCTCCCTTCGGCCTATCCCATCCGGGATGGGCGTTTCCGTTTCAGACCCCTGCTCGCGCGAGTTCGCAGTCGCCGCCCCAGGCGCTGCGTTGACGATCGACCTCGATCGCGCAGGGTGCGTCCACACTCTTCTTACGGAGACTCGAATGCGCCGCACGCTCCTCGTTTCAATGGCCCTGGTTGCGGTAGTCAATGCGCCAGCCGCAGCCCAGACCTGTCTTGGCTTGGCCTCGTTCTCCCACGGCAAAATGCAGGTGTCCGGCAACGGCCAGTTCGCTGAAGGGATGAACCGTTTTGGTGCCGGGTTCAACTACGGCCTGCCCGCCAGCGTATTCGCCGGCGCGCAGATCTCCACCACGTCCTTCGACGGGGCGCCCTCCTCTTCGCTGGGCGTTGGGGCCAACGTCGGCTACCAGCTGTCGGTTGGCAAGGCTGCCAACATCCATGTCTGCCCCACTGCCAGCCTCGAGCTGGGCATGGGCCCGGATGACGATGCGGCCGGCATCAATGCCTCGAGCCGTTCGGCCAATGTCGGCTTCTCGCTTGGCACCACGATGGGCGCTACCCCCCGCATGCAGATTGTTCCGAGCGCGGGTCTGGGCCTGGCCTACAGCAAGCTGAAGGTGGAAGACGCCACCACCACGTCCGAGCTGTCCGACACCTACGGGCAGGCCCGGCTGGGCGTTGGCATCATCTTCAACCAGCAGATTGCCGTGCGCCCGAGCGTTGACATCCCGCTCGGTCTCCAGGGCAGCGATCCAACGTTCGGGCTGACCGTGGCGTATAGCTTCGGCAGCACGCCGGCTCCAGCCCGCAAGCGCTAGTCTCTGGCGGGTCTCGACAGGACGAAACGGGGGTGGCTTCGGCCGCCCCCGTTTCGCTTTGTATCCTGTGGCGCACCACCGGACGAATGGTCCGCGTTTTGCTAAAGTGTGCGGCGCCCTCATGGGCAGCACGAAAAGGCAAACCCGTCGCGAGGCGGGGACGCAAAGCCAGGAGTCCTGAGCGGAAGAGCGCGCAGGACCGTCCGGCCGCCGAAGTGAGCCTCCGCTCTCCCGGCCTTCCCATCTCCGACCCGAGACCTATTCGCCTCCCGCGATAACCGCGGGGGGGGGCTCGGCACACTTCTCCCAACTGAAGAGGCGACATGGGTTCACTCCGGGCAATTGGGTTCAGCGCGGTCCTCGCGGTTCTGCTGGCCGGCTCTGCATCGGCCCAGCAGGCGCAGACGCGGCAGGGCTTCTGGATCGGCGGCGGGTTGGGCTACGGCTCGATGGGCCTCAGCTGCGATGGTTGCGCCGATTCCGATCGCTCGGGCGCTCCGAGCGGCTACCTGAAGCTGGGCGGCACCCTCCGGCAGAATGTTCTGCTCGGTGTCGAGACCAATGCATGGACGAAGAGCGAGCTGGGCGCACGGCTGACCATGACCAACATCTCCGGTGCGGTGTACTGGTATCCGATGACCAGCAACGGGATGTTCGTGAAGGCCGGCGCAGGGTTCTCCGCGCTTGATAGTGGCTTCGGCGGCGGCACCTCCGGCTTCGGAGTGCTCGGCGGCGTGGGCTACGACGTCCGGGTTGGTCGTAACCTGTCGCTCACTCCGGTGGCGAACTGGTTCCGCGGCGGCTTCGATGGTGGTTCCGCCAACGTGCTCCAGATTGGTCTGGGCGTAACCAGCCACTAGTTCTACAACGTACTACAAGTAAAACGGGGGCGGCCTGGCCGCTCCCGTTTTGCTTTCCAGGCACTACGCTTCCCGGTAACCTCTACCGGGATCGACGATGGAAGCCGAGGACCTGCGTGCCCTTCAAGCTCCGCTCAAGCAGCAGTACCGGGACGACCCAGATAAGGCCGTGGTAACCCTCCGGGCGTCCGGCAGCCTGGGCAGCCCGGGTGTCAGCTGCCGGGTCGAGACCGCCCGGGCGCTGGTCGAGGCAGGCCTGCATCCCGCGACGGGCGGAACCGGCCTTCAGGCCTGCTCGGGTGACATGCTGCTCGAGGCGCTCGCGGCCTGCGCCGGCGTCACTCTACGCGCGGTGGCGACAGCACTCGAGATCCCGGTCCGAGGCGGCTCGATCGACGTGGAGGGCGACCTCGATTTCCGCGGAACCCTGGGGGTGAGCAAAGAGGTTTCGGTTGGATTTCAGGCGATCCGGGTTCGATTCCGGCTCGAATCCAATGCCACACCGGAGCAACTCGAGACGCTGCGGAAGCTTACGGAGCGGTACTGCGTGGTGCTCCAGACACTCCGGTCTCCCCCGGTGGTCAGCCTGGCCTAGGCAAAGCGTAGGCCTGCGCGCATCAGAGCGCCCCGCCCTTGGACGCGCTATGATTCAGGCTCTAGTCTGCCGGACTTGATCCCCACCTACCAGCGGTCATGGAGAGTGGACACACCGCGCTTGGAGGTTGCTGGTTTGTATGGCTAACCCAGCTGAAGCGGAACCCCCTCTACTGCGCACACCACCCAGCTACTCCGCCGCTGCGCGGAAGGCGCTGGCCTTCAGTGCCGTCGTGATCACCCTGCTCCCCCTTCCGATCACCTACTTCGGGATTCTTCCGACCTATGAGGGGCACGCGCGCTTCCTTCTCTTTTACGCGCCGTTTCTCTGCCTGCTCACGCTATCCTATCTGTTTTATGTTCGAGACTCGCTCGCGCGGGCCATGTTCGCCGACGTGCTGAACCCACCGGCGGCTCCGGACCCTTACCGCTATGAGCGGATGGGCCAGCGGCTAGGGCGCTGGTTCCGCCGCCTCAAAGCGATAACCCTCGGGATTCTCCCTGTCCTCCTGGTGATCACGTCTATGTACTGCGTGTCACGCTACCTGGTCTCCTTCAATCAGTCGGTGGCGCGGGCGGCCGAAGTGTACGGTGAGCGTGCCAGCACGGGGGAGGAGGTCGGGATGACAAAGGGAAAGCAACCAGGAAGAGTGCCCGCTGCATCGTCCCGAAGCAGCAGGCAGCCGGTACCGCGGGACAGTGCGGCGGTTGACAGCTTGCCGCAGCCATCAGACTCCACGGCGGTTCGGCAGTACCTGCTCCGTGCATCCAGGATTGAGAGCATACCAGAGGTGGTCGAGCTCACGGGGCTTTACATCGGAGCGTTCGTGGCCCTCCTGGTCGCGGTGACCTTGATGGCGCTCAAGGAATACGCCAAGGAGGCGATGGGGCTCTCCGAGCACGAGTTGATGTTCGGGCGGTATTACCAGAGTGGCGAACAGTGAACCCGCCCAGCTAGGGCGGTGTCACCCGACCGCTTCAAGGGCCCGGGAGGCCGCCTCCCACCGTGCGAAGGCACGCTCGAGTTCACGACGCGCCTCTTCCAACTGACGACCGATGACGGTCGCGCGCGAAGCACCTTCCAGTGTGAGATAGAGCCCTGGGTCTTCCAGCTGAGCGCGACTCGTGGCCACCTGGGCCTCCCACTCTGCGACGCATGACTCCGCCTCGGCTAGAGCCCGCTCGGCGGTTCGGCGCGCCGACTGCTGCTTCCGCCCCGTATCGGAGCGGCGAGTCTGCTTCCGCTCGTGGACCCGCCGGAGCGATTCCTCCTCGGCCGCGGCAACCGAGGCTGCGTGGGCCCGCTCCGCGCTGGCCGTTTCCCACTCGCCGAAGCCACCAGGAAAGTCGGTGATCCGACCCTCGTGCAGCACCCACACCCGGGTGGTCAGGGCCCGCAGCATCGCGCGATCGTGGCTCACCAGGATCACGGTTCCCTCGTAGGACTCGATGGCGTCCTCCAGCACCTCGATCGACTCGACATCGAGATGGTTGGTGGGCTCGTCGAAGAGAAGGAGGTTGGCACCGGACAGCATCATCATGGCCAGCGCCACTCGGGCGCGCTCACCACCCGAGAGGGTGGCGGCTTGACGCAGAACGGAATCGCCGGAAAAGCCGAAGCGTCCCAGGTGACCCTGAATGGCGCCGCGCCCCCAGGCCGGCCGCAGGTCGTTGATGAGATCGTACAGCGACCGGTCAGGCGGCACCTGCGCCAGGTCCTGGCGGTAGTGAGCCAGGCGCACCGAGTCTGGAATCCGTACCTCCCCCGACTCGGGGTGACGCTCCCCCACGAAGGCCCGAAGCAGCGTCGTCTTCCCTGCTCCATTGGGACCGATAAACCCGATCACATCGCCGCGGCGGACGCTGGCCGAGAAACGGTCCAGAAGCACCCGGTCGCCGATGGCCACGCGGACCTTGTCGGTCACCAGGACCTGGTCGCCGCCCCGAGCGTCGGCCTCGAGCCGGAGCGACATCACCCCCTCCTCACCCTCGGGCGCACTAAGGCGGCTCACCCGTTCCAGGCGGCGCCGGCGACCCTTCGCCTGGGCACTCTTTTGCCCCGCGATGTTGCGGCGGATGAAGTCTTCTTCCGAGGCGAGCACCTTGGATTGCTTGGTAAAGGCGCGCTGCTGCGCCATACGCCGTTCCGCACGCTGGCGGACGAAGGCCTCGTAGTCGCCGGCATACGGCGTCACGGTGCCCACCTCCACGTGCAGCACGTGGTCCACCACCGCCTGCAGAAAGGCACGGTCGTGACTGATCAGGAGCACGGTGGCGTCCAGCTGGGTCAGGTAGCCTTCCAACCAGCGGGTGGTCTCGAGGTCCAGGTGGTTGGTGGGCTCGTCGAGCAGGAGCACATCGGCCGGCGCCACCAGCTGCTGGGCGAGCCCGACTCGGCCCCGCTCTCCCCCACTCAGCCCGGCCAGTGCCTGGGTCCGAGCCTGGTCGGGATCGAAGCCCAGGCCGTGGAGGACCGCGTCGATCCTGGGCGCCAGGGTGTACCCGCCTTCGCGCTCAAACCGCTCCAGATCGCGATC
>JBKJZM010000079.1:0-8380 GCA_046715295.1 Gemmatimonadales bacterium
GCTCATCGCGGTGGCTGCCGCGGTCAAGCCCTCGCTCCCCGTGGTCTTCGTCGTCATCGGGATCGTCGGCTGGGCCGGCATGGCCCGCCTGGTACGAAGCCAGGTCCTCGTCCTCCGGCACTCGGAGTTCGTGCTCGCCGCCCGTGCCCTGGGCGCGCTCGACCGCCGGATACTCCTGCGGCATCTTCTCCCCAACGTGCGGACCCAGGTCATCATCGCCGCAACCCTGGGCATCGCGGGCGCCATCATGGCCGAAGCCGCCCTCTCTTTTGTGGGGTTGGGCGCCCAGCCGCCTACCCCTAGCTGGGGCGCCATGGTGGCCGATGGCCGGGACCTGCTTCGGGTTGCCCCCTGGATCTCGTTTGCCCCCGGCCTCGCCATCGGCGCGGCGGTGCTCGGTTTCAACCTCGTGGGTGACGCGCTCCGTGAGGCATACGATCCCAAGCTGAAAAGTGAGAGGTGAGAGGTGAGAAGTGAGAAGGAAGAGCGCTCGGCTCCCGAGATCGAGAAGGCGAGCGCCCTCTCACTTCTCACCTCTCACATCTCACTTCCTGAGATCCGCCGCACCGAGTTCCCCTGGACCGCCGACACCATCTACCTGAACAACGCCAGCGTCGGTCCGCTGCCGGAGCGGACCCGAAAAGTGCTCGACGAGTTCAACCGCAAGCGTGCCGCCCCCTTTCAGCTGCCCGACCGAGAGCTCTTTGCCACCCTGGCCGAGTCGCGCCGGCTGGCGGCGGAGCTGATCGGGGCAAGCCCGGAGGAAATCGCACTGACCATCAACACCGGGTTCGGATTAAGCCTGGCGTCTCGATCCCTTCCGCTCCGGCCCGGCGACATCGTGCTGGCGAGCGACAAGGAGTTTCCAGCCAATGTCTATCCCTGGATGCTGCTCAAGGACAGCGGGGTCACCCTCGAGTTGGTGCCGACCACTGCCGAGGGCTGGCCCGATGAGCCCCAGCTGCTGTCCCGGCTCACCGACCCCCGGGTCAGGGTACTCGCAGTGTCGCTGGTGCAGTTCAGCAACGGGTACACGGTCGACCTGGCTCGACTCTCGGCAGCCACGCGGGCATCGGGAACCTACCTGGTGGTCGATGCGATTCAGGGCGTCGGGCAGCTACCGGTCGATGTGTCGCGAACCCCGGTGGACATCCTGGCTTGCGGCGCGCAGAAGTGGCTGCTCTCGCCCTGGGGTTCCGGTTTCGTGTATGTCCGCCAGGAGCTGGTGCGAGAGCTGACTCCGTCGGTCACCGGATGGATGGCGTTCGAAGGCACCGAGGACTTCACCCGGCTCACCGAGTATCGTGATACCTTGCGCGGTGACGCCAGGCGATTCGAGCTGATCACACTTCCGTATCAGGACTTTGCCGGGATGAACGCTTCGGTCGGTCTCCTGCTTTCCGTCGGCATTCAGCGTATCGCCGACCACCTTCAGGCCCTCCACGCCCCGGTACTGTCCTGGGCGGCGCGTCATGACGTTCGGGTGGTATCACCAGGGGGCGAGCGGGGCTCGGGAATTCTCTGCGTGCAGCCACCTGAAGTGGTTGAAGCGTTTCGTCGCCTGAAGGCGGCCCGGGTCGTTTCCAGCATGCGCGAGGGTGCCATCCGGCTCAGCCCCCATTTGTATAACACGGTGGATGAAATGGAGCGGGTCGTCGACATATTGGGGGAGCCATGACCGCATTTACCGAGATGCTTGCGACCAGCTACGGGACCAGCGAGCCGGCGTTGGTCCTGGGGGCAGCGCTGGAGGGATCCAAGGTCCACCAGGAGCCCAAGATTCGACTTCCGCTGTCGATGGTCAACCGGCACGGGCTGGTAGCCGGCGCCACCGGCACGGGCAAAACCAGGACGCTGCAACTACTGACCGAGCAGCTCTCGGCACAGGGCGTACCAGTATTCGTGGCTGACATGAAGGGCGACCTCTCGGGCCTGGCAATGCCAGGCGACGCCTCCCCACGGGTCAGCGAACGATCGAGCGACATCGGCTGGGACTGGAAGCCGAAAGGCGTGCCGGTCGAGTTTGTCAGCCTCACCGGGGCGCTGGGTGTGCAGCTGCGGGCGACGGTGAGCTCATTCGGACCCTTGCTGCTGGGCAAGGTGCTTTCGTTGAACGAGACCCAGACCAGCATCCTGACCATGGTCTTCAAGTACGCGGACGACAATCGGCTTCCTCTACTCGATTTTCACGATCTGAGGGCGGTACTTCAATTCCTCGGCTCGGAGGATGGAAAGGCCGCGCTGGTCCAATACGGCGGCATGTCCGCTGCGTCGGTGGGCGTGCTGCTGCGGAAAATGGTGGAGCTCGAGGCTCAGGGGGCCGAGCGATTCTTCGGGGAGCCTGAGTTCGACGTCAAGGACATGCTGCAGGTAACCGCCGACGGGCGCGGAGTCGTCACCTGCCTCGAGCTGCCCGACGTCGCAGACAAGCCGAAGCTGTTCTCGACCTTCATGATGTGGTTGCTGGCCGAGCTCTATCACAACCTGCCCGAGGTGGGTGATCTGGCCAAGCCAAAGCTGGTCTTTTTCTTTGACGAGGCCCACCTGCTCTTCGCCGATGCACCGAGGGCATTTCTCGACCAGGTCGAGCAGGTCGTTCGGCTGATCCGGTCGAAGGGCGTCGGAGTGTACTTCGTGACCCAGACTCCCAAGGACGTGCCCGAGGGCGTGCTCGCCCAGCTGGGCAACCGCGTCCAGCATGCGCTGCGCGCCCACACGCCCGACGATGACAAGGCGCTCAAGGCCACGGTGCGGACTTTTCCCAAGACGTCTTTCTACGACTTGGGCGAGACGCTCACCTCGCTTGGGATCGGGGAGGCGGTAGTGACCGTGCTCAACACTCGCGGAACTCCCACGCCTGTCGTCGCAACCCGTCTCATTCCCCCGGCCGCTCGCATGGCCCCGCTGACCCCCGAGGAGTTACAGGCTGACATCAGCCAGTCAGGCCTGCTGGCGGAGTACGGAAAGACAGTGGACCGCGAGAGCGCGCGCGAGATTCTGGCCGCACGGATGGAACGCACGAGACCTGAGGCCGCGGAGCCAGCCCGGGAGGGCTCGGCGAGATCGCTACCGGGCAAAACCATGGGTGACGTTGCTCGGGACGCGGTATCCTCGCCGGTAGGCAGAACGGTTGTGAGAGAGGTCATGCGCGGTCTGTTCGGGCTGCTCGGTGTCAAGCCCCCGCGCAGCAGCAGCAGCACCCGGCGGAGTCGCTGGTAGGATCAGCTTTCCAGGACCAGCCGGACGTAGTTCTTCTTTCCCTTCCGCAGGATGACGAAGCGTCCTTCCGGCGGCCCCTGCAGCTCATCCTCGTCCAGCTCCTGGTCCACCGTTTCGATCGGCTCGTCGTTCAGGTAGAAGCCCTTGCCCTGGATGCCGCGCCTGGCGTCCGCCTTCGAAGTGGCTAGGCCGCTGGCCACCAGCAGCTCCACCACGGAGAGATCCCGAAGCTCGCTTCGGGCTATGCGCCTTTCCGGGACGTCGCCGAGCCCGGCACCGCCCTCACCGCTGAAGCGGCCGCCGAACAGGTTGCGGCTGGTTTGCATCGCCTGCTCCGCTTCTGCCGCACCATGGACCCGGGTCGTCATGTCCGCGGCCAGCAGCCGCTGGGCCGCCCGCTTGCCGGGATCACGGGCATGGGCCGCCATGGTCTCGGCGATTTCGTCAAGCGATAAAAAGGTGAACAGCTTGAGGTAGCGCTCGACGTCGCGATCGTCAGTGTTGATCCAGAACTGATAGAACTGATACGGACTGGTCTTGGCCGGGTCGAGCCAGATGTTGCCGGCCTCGCTCTTTCCGAACTTGGTGCCTGATGCGTTGGTGATGAGGGGAAAGACCAGCCCATGAAGCTGTTGCCCTTCCCGCTTCCGGACCAGCTCGATCCCCGCCGTGATGTTGCCCCACTGATCGCTGCCGCCGATCTGAAGCTCACACCCTTCGGTTCGAAAGAGATGCCAGAAGTCGTAGGCCTGGATGGCCATGTAGCTGAATTCGGTGTAACTGATGCCGCTCTCCAGCCTGCTGCGCACGCTGTCTTTTTGAAGCATGAAACCCAGCGTCAGGTGTCGGCCGGCTTCCCGTAGGAAGTCCATGAGCGGCAGCTCTCGCAGCCAGTCCGCGTTGTTCCGGAGCCTGGCGCTGTTGCTGCCGCTGCCGTCGAAGCTGAGGAAGCGGGCGAGCTGGGCCCGGATCGCCTCGGCGTTGTGATCGATCTGGTCGAGGGGCAGGATGGGCCGCTCCGAGCGTTTGCCGCTGGGGTCGCCGACCATCCCGGTGCCCGCGCCGATCAGCACGATAGGGGTATGCCCGAAGCGCTGGAGCCAGGTCGCGCCGATCACTGGGACGAGGTTTCCCACATGAAGTGAATCGGAAGTCGGGTCGAAGCCCACGTAGGCCGTAAGTGGGCCTTTTTGGAGCCTTTGGGCCAGGTCGGCAGAGGCATCCTGGAGCAAGCCGCGCGCCGCAAGTGTCTCGAGAAGGTCGGGCATAGGCGCCAATGGTACCCGCTGGAATAGAGCCTCGCAATCGGCTAGCTTGCGCACATGACCCACCCACAGGATCCGATGGATCCTCTGAATCGTCATGATCCTCCAGGGAAGGGCCTCCGGCCGTCGCCCCTGAAGCCTGCCAGGCTCTCCCCTCGGGCGCGTCGCAACATTCTAGTCGGAATCCTCGCCACGGTGGCCTTCGGGCTGGCCATTCTGGTGGCGGCCTGGAGCCGCGCCTGTGCCGGGAATACCTGTCCCTCCATCGAGGAGCTGGGTGGCTACGATCCGGACCAGGCCTCCAAGGTGTACGCCGCAGACGGGCGGCTCATTACCGATCTCGGACTCGAGCGGCGAACGGTCATTCCCCTGGGGGAGATGTCGCCCTATGTAAAGACCGCGTTCCTGGCCACGGAAGACAAGCGGTTCTACAGTCACCATGGCATCGACTGGTATCGGGTCTTCGGTGCCATCAGGACCAACGTGTTCGCGCTGAGGTTTGCCGAGGGATTTTCGACGATCACGATGCAGCTGGCCCGGAACATCTGGGACGAGGATATCAGCGGAACAGACAAGTCGCTCCGGCGCAAGCTCAGGGAAGCTCATGTCGCCCGGGACATCGAGCGCAAGTATCCCAAGGACAAGATTCTCGAGATATACCTGAACCAGATCCCGCTCGGGAATGGGGCCTACGGCGTCGAAGCCGCCTCGCAGCGCTACTTCGGGAAATCGGTCCGGGACCTCAACGTGGCCGAAGCGGCCACGCTCGCCGCCATTCCGAAGGCTCCCACCCGCTACAACCCCCGTCGAAATCCCAATCTGAACATCCAGCGCCGCAACACGGTGTTGAACCTGCTGCGGGACAACGGTCTGCTGAACCCGGAGGACACCGAGCGCTGGAAGGCCTACCCCCTGCTCCTGTCGTCCCATTCCGATTTCAGCGGCGTGGCAGAGTACTTCGTGGAGTACGTGCGCCAACAGCTGGAGGCCAGGTTCGGCCGGGAGCTCTACACCTCAGGGTACCGGATCTACACCACCCTCGATCTCGACATCCAGCAGGCCGCCGAGCGGGCGCTGGAGGCGCGGCTGGAAGCCATCGAGAGCGGCGCGGACGGGAAATTCACCCACGAGACCTACCGGCAGTACATGGAATCGCGGACCGATAACGCCGACAACAACAGCCGGACTACCACGCCCTATCTTCAGGGCCTGGCCGTGACACTCGAGTCCAAGACCGGATACATCCGGGCCATGGTCGGCGGGCGCGATTTCGACGACAGCAAGTTCAACCGCGCCACCCAGGCGTTGCGGCAACCGGGGTCGACCTTTAAGCCGATCGTCTACGCCGCCGCGGTGGAAGCCGGATACCCGCTTTCGCATGTGATGGTGGACGACCCGCTCACCGTCGAGCTCGATCCCACCGAGCCGCCCTGGGCGCCACAGAACTACGATCTCGAGTTCGACGGCCCGATGACGCTGCGGCGGGCGCTCTACCTTTCCCGCAATATCATCGCGATCAAGCTTGGCATGGAGCTGGGCGAGCAGGCGGTCATCAGTGAGGCGAGCAAGTTCGGCATCACCACCCGGGTCCCGGCGTTTCCCTCCATTCACATCGGCTCCGCCGATGTGATCCCGCTGGAGATGATCGCCGCCTATACCACCTTCGCGAACCTCGGGTCCCGTACCGTTCCCAACGCGGTGCTCCGGGTGGAGGACCGCAGCGGCAAGATCGTGTGGCAGCCGCCGGTGCGGGCAGTGGAGGTGATGGACACACTCCACGCCTGGCTGATGACCGACGTGCTCCGCGACGTAGTGCGGCACGGCACTGCGGTCGGTTCAGTCGGGGCCCGAATCAATTTTCCGGCGGGTGGCAAGACGGGTACCACCAATGACGGTTACGACGTGTGGTTTATCGGCTTCACGCCGGACATGGTGACTGGACTCTGGATCGGCTTCGATCAGCCCAAGAAAATCAAGGCAAACGCCCAGGGGGGCGTGCTGGTCGGGCCGGCGTGGAGCGCCATGATGCGCGAGGTCTACGAGCGGCGGAGCCTGCCGGCGGCATGGTCACGTCCAGCGGGCCTCAGCGCGCTCGATGTGGACAAGACGACCGGCTACAAGGCCACGCCATTCTGCCCCAAGGACGTTCACTATATCGAGTCGTTCATTCCGGGCACGGAGCCGGCGGAATTCTGTCCGGTGCACTCGCCGTTCGGGTCGATCGGTGTGATGGGTGGCGAACCGCCGGAGCCAGCTCACAACCCCACCGGACCGGCCACGGCGCCGGCCGTCGGGGCGCCGAAGCCGCCAAACACGCAGGGTGGGGCGGCCGCCCCCGGCGGTAATACAGGAGTCATGGGGGGGACCGGCCCGCCGCCCACTCAGCGTCCCTGAAATGCGGGCGCGCCGGCTGGCCGCCCGCTGGTTGATTCCCGTTGAAGGCGCACCGATCGAATACGGCGCGCTGCTGATCGGCCCGGAGGGCAGGGTGCAGGCGGTGGGCCCCGACTCGAGCGTCCCCCGACATTCTGATGCACTGGCCGAGGATTTCGGTGGTGCGGTCATTCTTCCCGGCCTGATCAATACCCATACCCATCTGGAGCTCACCGGCTTTGCAGGCCAGGTCCGGGAGCTCGAGTTTCCTGCCTGGATTCGACGACTGAGGGAGCTGAAGACAACCCGTACGCCGGTTGAGTACGTCGCAGCCGCACGACGGGGATTGGTGGCATGCTATGCCGGGGGAGTGACCACGATCGCCGACACCGGCGATACCGGCGCCGCCATTCAGGTGCTGGCCGAGGCCGGTGGATCAGGCCTGGCCTATCAGGAGGTTTTTGGTCCGGACCCTGGACGGGCTGCGGAGAGTCTGGCCCTGCTGCGCGCCAGGGTGACGGTCTTGCGCCAGTGGTCTGGCAACAGGGTACGCATTGGCGTCTCACCCCATGCGCCCTACACGGTGAGTGGCGCGCTCTTTCGCGCGGTATCGGCTTGGTCTCACACAGAGGACTTGCCCCTGGCGGTGCATATCGCCGAGTCACCGGCGGAGACGGCCTTCCTGGCCGACGGCTCCGGACCGTTTGCCATGGCCTGGGAGGCTCGAGGGATTCCGCTCCCACGCACCTTGGGCCTGTCCCCGGTGGCATGGCTGGCCGAACATGGCGCGCTGACGGAGCGGACGCTCTGCATTCATGCGGTGCAGCTCGGCCCGGGTGACATCGACCGGCTGGCTGATTCAGGGGCTGCCGTCGCTCACTGTCCGCTTTCCAACCAGGCCCACAGACACGGCGCGGCACCGCTCGACGCCATGCTCCAGGCGGGGATCCGGGTCGGTATCGGCACCGACTCCGAAGTCAGCGTCGGCCGGCTGGATCTGCTGGCGGAGGCGCGTGCTGCTCGAAGCCAGGCTCGACTGACGGCCGACGCCATGATCGAGCTCTGCACGCTGGGAGGTGCCCGCGCCCTGGGCCTCGCCAGCGAAACCGGGAGTCTCCGCATCGGCAAGTGGGGAGACTGCGTGGTGATACGGGTGACGGGGGCGGATGAGGAGAGCTCGCCGGCTGAAGCGGTGCTCGCCAGCACTCCGGCGGATCTGCGGTTGACCTGTGTGGGCGGGAGGGACGTCTACCGAGCGCTATGAAAATTCAACGTCATGCCGCCATTCTCCGCGTGGTGCGCGACCGCCGGATCGAGAGCCAGGACGGGCTGCGTGAGGCGCTCGCCGATGACGGGTTCGTCGTGACCCAGGCGACCCTCTCGCGCGACATCCGCGAGCTGGGTTTGGCGAAGCTGGCCGATCCGCAAGGTGGCGCGTTCTACACCCATCCGCATCGCCCGGCGGTGCGACCCGAGCTGGGGCAGGTGCTCCCGGCGCTGTTGGTCAGCGTGGACGGGGTCGG
>JBKJZM010000080.1:0-10153 GCA_046715295.1 Gemmatimonadales bacterium
CGAATCCCGCCCCCCGACCCGATTGACTGGTAGTTGATGCGGACACCGGTCTCCTTGGCATAGGCATCGAACCACTTGCTGTAGAGCGGGGCCGGGAAGGTGGCGCCTGCTCCGGTGAGCGGGGTGCCTCCGTTCTTGGCCGTGCCGCTACTGTCGGCACCCGAGCCGGGAGGGCGGTCCCCTCCGCACCCAAGCGCAAACAGCATCAGACAAGCGACGTATCGGGCGGTGTTGGGCATGGGTGGTCTCTAAGAGTCTAGGGTACGGCTTTCCGGCGCTGACTCCAAGGTGCTGGCCGGTACCGTGCTGCGCAAACGGCCGGCACAGGAGGGTGCCGGCCGCTGAAATGCGAGCACCACGATGCTCCTAGCGGGCCGCGATGGCCTTGCCGCCGGCCTTCAGCGTTGGCAGCCGGGCGTCGACCAGACCCACCACTGGAGCGGGGAGTGGGGCGTAGTGGAGAACCGCCGCCATCTTCTGAGCCTCCGGGGTGATCATCCAGGTCAGGAAATCTCTTATGAGCTTGGCCTTGGCCGGATCCTTGTTGTCCTTCTTCACCAGGAGCCAGGTGAACGAGGCGATGGGGTACGCCTCAGCTCCGGGGGCATTGGTGATCGACACCCGGAAGTCGGTGTCCTTGGGCAGCTTGATTCCGGCCGCCGCGGCCGTGACCGTTTCCAGCGACGGGGTGATGAAGGTGCCCGAGGGGTTCTTGATCTGGCCGTAGGGAAGTTTGTTGGAGAGCGCGTAGATCAGCTCGACGTAGCCGAGGGCTCCCTCGACCTGCTTGACCTGCTGGGTCACGCCCTCGTTCCCCTTACCGCCGAGACCGACGGGCCAGTTCACCGAGGTGGCGTAGCCGACTTTGTCCTTCCATTCCCGGGAGAACTTGTTCAGATAGTCGGTGAAAACGTAGGTCGTGCCCGAGCCGTCGGAGCGATGCACTACGATGAGGTCGATAGCGGGGAGCTTCACGCCCGGGTTGAGCGCCGCGATCTTGGAGTCGTTCCACTTGGTCACCCGGCCCATGAAGATGTCGACCAGGAGCGTGCCGTCGAACTTGAGCTTGGCGTCCCCGAGTGAGGGGAGGTTGTACGTGACCACTACCGCTCCCAGCACCGCGGGGATGTGGAGCACGTTGCCGCCTACCGCCTGGATCTGCGACTCGTTCATGGGACCGTCCGTAGCACCGAAGTCCACGGTACCCTCGGTGAACTGGCGGATGCCGCCGCCCGAGCCGATGGACTGATAGTTGATCTGGACGCCGGTCTTCTTGTTGTACGCGTCGAACCACTTGGTGTAGATCGGATTGGGGAACGTGGCCCCGGCACCGGTCAGGCTCTGGGCCGCCGCAGGTGTCACGGAAGCCAGGACGGCCCCAAGCACCAGCAGATTTCGTGTCATCATTCTATTTCTCCATTCCTAGAAGTTCACGGTCAGCGCGCTGCGCACGCCGCTGATGCTCGGGGTCACGTCTCCCTGGAAGCTCTGCCGCTCGTACCCCACCCGCAGTTGCGCCCGGCTCGACATGTAGATGCCGAGTACCCCGGTGATCGTGGTGACCCGGTCGTTGTCCGCGTCGGTGTTCGGGTCGGCGAGGTCGACGCGGAGCGCCGGCTCCACGGCGTAGAGCCAGGAAGTCGGGCTCTTCATGCGGATGTTATATGCCGCCACGCCCTGCAGCCCCTGGATAGTGAACTTCGCGGCGGTCGCGTCGTTGCCGTGCAAGTACTCCCCCAGCGCGAACAGGCCCTCATCACCCGGTTTCCCCCACTGGGCGTCGACCCCGAACGCGTAATTAGTGAAGGTCGAATCCGGCACCCCACCGACGGTGACGATGCCGTCGTGAGCGAACCAGGACCCGCCCACGTCGAGCTTCGAGGTGATCCCGAACGTACCGCGAGCGCCGAAGCTCTTCTTGTCGTTGACGTCGTTGAGACTCTCGCCCTGGCCGTTGTACGCCCCGAACTTGAGGGTGACCAGGCGTACGTCATCGATCTTGTACTCGTAGCGCAGGCTCGCGCCGACGTCGTGGGAGAGGAAGCCCGCGGTTGCGAAGAGGTCATTGGAGGCCCGGGCCAGGAGGCCCTGGCCGGCTCCGCGCTCGATTGATGGCAGGTTGTTGGATGATGTCAGCTCATACCGGCTGTAGGGCCGCTTTTCCTGGCCCGCTCGCAGGTATAACGCGCCCTTCCTGCCTTCCGGGCTGAAACGGACGTCGATGTAGGCGTCCCGGAGCCGCAGGCCGCTGCGGCCGGTAGTGCGACAAGTCAGGGGAGTGCCCGTGCAGGTGGTGGCAACGCCGCTGAGGTTGCGGCCGCCTTCGAACGACGGCTGGATGTAGACGGCCACGTTCTCCGAGATCTGGCCTCGGGCCTCGATGCGGGCGCGGCGGGTGAAGAAGTTGCTCCTGGCTCCGACGGTGGCCGCGTAGTCTTCGTTGGAGAAGTAGTAGAACTGCTCCTGAAGTCGGCCGGAGAGTCTGACGTTGGGGTACGTCGTCTGGCCGCTTGCCGAGCCAACCGCAATGGTCGCCAGCAGCACCGTCCCGCTCAAGATTCTACCCGCCTGCACGGTCATATGTCCTTTCGGCTGAAGTGGGGCCTGCATCTCCGCTGGACGGGTGCTAAGTAGCCGGAAGGCAGTCACGGTACGTACGCGTTCTTGTAACGAATGGGTAAACGCGTCGTCCCAGTCCGGTGCCCCGCCCCCCTAGCCCCCTCTGTGACCAGCTCGTTGCACAGTCGTCGTATCTCCGCGACCGATCCTCCCGAGTATCGTCGTGCACCGCCGCGACGTCCCGACAGCACAGCGCGCGCCTGATCCGCACTCCAATCACCAGGACCAATGCGCACTTCCCCCAGATCCATCCGCCTCGAGCTCATGCTGGTTCTTTCCACAGTCCTCACCGTCGCACCCCTGGCCGCACAGGCTCCAGGCCGCATAGTGGGCCGGGTGGTGGATGCCGAGCAAGGGAGCCCGGTCTCAGGTGCCCAGCTCGAGGTGGTCGGCACCGCAATCACGGCCATCGCCGCACTGGACGGACGGTACGCGCTCCAACCTCTGCCTGCCGGACCGGTCTCGATCCGGATCCGAATGATCGGGTTCGCACCCAAGGTTGTCACCGGAGTCCTGGTGCCGGCCGGGGGGACCATTGCCCAGGACATCGCGCTGACGGTCTCCGCGGTGCAGCTGGCGGAGATCTCGGTGAGCGCGGAGGCCGAGCGCGGCACGGTGAACCGTGCGCTGGACGAGCAGCGCAACGCCACCAACATCGTGAGTTCGGTGTCGGCCGAGCAGATCGCCCGGAGCCCGGACAGCGACGCGGGACAGGCCGTGCAGCGGGTGAGCGGGGTGACGGTTCAGGATGGGAAGTACGTCTTCGTGCGTGGACTGGGGGAGCGCTACACCACCACCTCGCTCAATGGAGCCCGCATTCCAAGTCCCGACCCCGAGCGGAAGGTCGTGCCCTTCGACCTCTTCCCCTCGGCCTTGCTGGAAGGGATTACCACATCGAAAACGTTCACGCCGGACCAGCCGGGCGACTTCAGCGGCGCGGCGGTAAACGTCAGGACGCGCGAGTTTCCGGCCCAGCGGGTGCTAACCTTCTCCGCTTCCGCCGGTCTCAACAGCGCGGCGACCGGAAAGGATCTGCTGCGCGCGCCCAACGTGGGGTCGGAGTGGCGGGGATCGGCCGGTGCGGCCCGGGGCATTCCCGACCCCGCCGGCAGCGTCACCAGCCTGTCCGGCCTCAGCCAAAGCGATATCAACGGCATTATCGGGTCGTTCCGCAATGCGTGGTCCACGCGACCTGGAAGCGGGGCTCCTAACGGCAGCTTCGGGGTGACGCTGGGGGGCGAGGACCCACTTTTCAGGCAGCCGGTCGGGTACATCGGATCATTTACCTACTCCAACGGTCAGGAGATCCGGTCCGGTGAGACTCGCTCGCTCATCATGGCAACCGGCAGCGGCTTTCAGCCTCTGAACGAGAGCCGCGGCGCTACGGCGCGCAACAGCGTGCTCTGGGGCGGGATTCTCAATCTCAGCACCCGGCTCGGCTCCAACAGCAAGCTCTCGCTCAACAACACCTATAATCGAAGCGCCGACAATGAGGCGACCGAGCTTGCGGGAGCGAATGAGGAGTTCGCGGTGGACCTCGATGTCACCCGGCTCACCTTCACGCAGCGGACAGTACGGTCCCATCAGCTTACCGGCGAACACCTGCTGGGCCAGAGTCACCTGGTGGACTGGTCGTTCTCCGCGTCACGAGTGGATCGATACGAGCCCGACCGCTCCGACCTCGCGTACATCACCCAGATCGATCCGGCGACCGGCGTGTCGCGGCCGACTGCCTGGCTCGGTGGACCCCGGTCCGCCACCCGCACGTTCAGCGACCTGGGTGAGAGCAGTTACGAAGGGGCGGGGAACTACCGGGTCCTGATCGGCTCCTCGAGCAACCCGGCGAGTATCAAGGTCGGCGGGGCGTACCGGGCCGTGGACCGCGACGTGGACAGCCGGGCCTTCGATATCACCAATCGCGCACTCTCTCAAGCGGACCGCCAGGTGGCGCCGGAGCAGATCTTCGCCGGCCCGTACGCCCAGGACAGCCGTCTGTCGTTGTTCATCAATGCCAATGGCGGACGCTATGACGCGCGGGACCGTTTGACCGCTGGCTACCTGCAGCTGGAGCTCCCGGTTGGTTCCCGTCTTCGTCTTATCGGCGGGGCTCGCCTGGAACACTGGGACCTGGAGCTCAACACCCTCAGCCCTCAGGGTCTCGCGTCCGCCACCTCGCGAAACGACACCGATGTCCTGCCGTCGATCGCGCTCAACTACCAGCTCACCGGGAATCAGACCGTCCGGCTCTCCGCCAGTCAAACCCTGTCCCGACCCGAGTACCGGGAGATCGCCAGCGTCAGCTCATTCGAGCCGATCGGCGGGCTCATCACCTTTGGGAATCCCGATCTCCGGCGGGCGCGGATCCAGAACTTCGACCTGCGCTGGGAGTGGTACCCACGGTCAGGTGAGGTGCTCAGCGTGGCCCTTTTCGCGAAACGATTCAACGATCCGATCGAGCGGGTATTCGTGAATCAGACCGGCGCCCTCGCCAACAGCTTCGTCAACGCCGAAAAGGCGGACAATTACGGGATCGAGCTGGAACTGAGAAAGAGTCTGGATTTCGTGACCCCGGCCCTGGCCCCTCTGGCACTCTTCGCCAACACGACGCTCATGCAAAGCAAGATCACGCCCGGCAACACCGACATCAGCTCCCTCACCAGTACCGACCGCCCGATGGTCGGCCAAGCGGAGTACGTGCTGAACGGGGGAGTGAGCTATGCCGGCACGGGCGGCCTCAGCGCTACGGCCCTCTACAACGTGGTGGGGCCCAGAATAGTGGAGGCGGGTGCGCTGCCGTTTCCGGACGCCTACGAACAGGCCCGCCACGTCGTCGACCTCTCGCTGCAGATCCCCGTCCTGCGGGGAACGTCTCTGAAGGCTGATGCCAAGAACCTGTTGGACAGCCCCTATCGCGTGCGGCAAGGCGGCGTCACTCGGTTGGAATATCGGGCCGGCCGGGTATTCTCGCTTGGCGCCAGCTGGCAGCCCTGAGACGAGTGACGTAATCGTGACCCAACTGTGCTCTATCCGACAAGCCGATCTGTTGATTCTCCTGTGGGAATATCGGCAACGAACCCTTCTCCCTACGAGGATGTGAATGCAGTTCTCCCTGCGTATGCTCCGAGCGGCCGCGCTGGCGTCGGTTCTGGGCACCGGTCTAGCCGCCTGCGGTGGCGATGACGTCACGGCGCCCCCGGCGACGCCCCCCGCTCCAGCCGGGCTGACGGCTACAGCTCAGAATGAAACCACAGTCCTGGTCAGTTGGAATGCGGTCACTGGTGCCACCAGCTACGTGCTGGAGCGGGCCGATGCCTCGGCCCCCGGCGTCTTTTCCGCGATCGGGGGCTCGATCCCGGCGGTCAACTACACCGACAACGCGGTGGCCGCCGGCGTGGCATACAGCTACCGGGTGGCAGCGGTCAACGCAAACGGCACCGGCAGTTTCAGCAGCGCCGCCAGCGTCACGGTGGCCGGGGCAAAGGTAGCGACGCTCACGGGCAACTATACCGTCAGTCGGACGCTCTACGCCGATACGCTGTACACCCTGTCCGGGTATGTGAAATTCGGCGGCGCCAGCACCCTGACGATCCAACCTGGCACCACCATCGTCGGCGATGCCGCCGTGCCCGGCAGCTCGCTCTGGATCCTTCGCGGCTCGAAGATCGACGCCCAGGGCACCGCCGCAACGCCGATTGTGTTTACCTCGGCCAAGCCTGCCGGAACCCGGAAGCCGGGTGACTGGGGTGGCATCATCATCATCGGAAACGGCGTCAGCAACCGATCCGGTACCGTGCTCACCGAGGGCCCGCAGGGGATCACCGAGCCTTATTCGGGAGGCACGGATAACGCGGACAACAGCGGCACACTCCGGTACGTGCGAATCGAGTTCGCCGGGTATGACGTGTCCGCCGGCGCGGGACAGGAGCTCAACAGCCTCAGCCTCTACGCCGTAGGCTCGGGGACCACGCTGGAGTACGTGCAGTCGCTCGCCGGGCTGGACGATTCGTTCGAGTGGTGGGGCGGTGCGGTAGACGGACGCTATCTCGTGTCCTACGAGTCGGGTGACGACCACTTCGACTGGACCGAGGGGTACCGCGGCCGGAATCAGTTCCTGATTGCGTTCCAGTCGGCCCGGCTGGATCCGGACCCCGGAACCGGGGTGCTGTCTACCGATCCGCAGGGCTTCGAGGCCGACGGCTGCAACGGCACCGGGTGTGATCTCGGTTTCGCCTCCCAGCCGTACTCCGTACCCGTGTTTGCAAACTTCACGATGATCGGTCCGGGCACGGGAACGACGCTCACCGCTTCGGGCGACGTGGGCATGGTGTTGCGGCGCGGCACCGGGGGGTATTTGACCAACGGGATCGTCGCGCGCTGGCAGAAGCAGGGTGTGAGTGTGCGTGATCCCGAAACCAACACGTTGCTCACCACTCTCGATTCCCTGAACGTGGTCAATCTCCTGCTGGCCGAGAACGCCATCAACTACGATGACGATGCCGGAACCAGCTTCGGCAAGGCGGCGGCGTTCGCGGCTTCCAACCACGTGGCGGCCGGCGGCACGGCGGCATCTCTGTTCACCAGTCTCACCGCCGCCTCCCTGGACTGGACCCCGGCCGCGGGTTCCCCGGCCGCAACCGGTGCCGGAACCATCGTGATACCGGTGGAATACACTGCCGCATTCTTCGGTGGGTCACTGACCAACTCGACGTACTTCGGAGCCGCCGACCCGGCCGGCACCAAGTGGTGGCAGGGCTGGACCAGCTACGCAACGAACTAAGACTCGAATGACCCGACGGGCAGGCCACCGATGTGGTGGTCTGCCCGTTGGCTTTCCCCGGGGAGACCCTGATGCGGTGGCTCGGCTACGTACTTCTCGTTGGAGTGGCAGGCGTCTCTGGGGGCTGCGACCGCCCGGAAATGCGGGCGGAAGGTCCACCGTCCCAGGTGGTGGATAGTATTCTCCCTCGCGGTGAGGTTGTTCGAAGGTTTCGCCAGGGCCTGGAGCCGGTGAAGGAGCTGGAAGGCGGCCATGAGAGCCGCGACAAGCTGGTGGCGGACTTCCTTCGAGCGGTGGGAGCGCACGATACGGTGGCGCTCACTTCGATGGCCATTACCCGGCCCGAGTTCGCCTATCTGTACTACCCCACGACCCCGCAGAGCCTTCCTCCTTACGAGCTCGAGCCTGGCCTCATGTGGCACATGCTGGTGCGGAGGAGCGATCGGGGGCTGCGCCGCGCACTAGCTACTTACGGCGGGCGAGGGCTTCATCTCGTGAGCTACGACTGTGGTCCTGAGGGGAGCCGGGAGGGAGCCAACAGCATAACAGGGCCGTGCGTCATGCGGGTGCAGGACGAGGGGGGGAAGACTATCTCGCTCCAGCTCTTCAGCCAGATCATCCAGCGGGGCGAACGCTTCAAGTTCCTCAGCTACGCGAACAAGCTGTAATCCGTCAGAACGCCGCACTGAGCACGCAGACGGTGCCGGCGGCAATCAGCTGGCCCACGAGCACATCACTCGGGTAGTGCACGCCCAGCCGAACGCGGGAGAAGCCCACCAGCAAGGCAAGAATGAGGAGCGGCAGCGCGAGCGCCGGCAGGGCGACACCATAGACGAGTGCCACCGACATCGAGGCGGTGGCATGGCCGGACGGGAACGAGAAGCAATCGGGCTCTCTCACCCGGCTGACCAACCTCTCTACTTTGGATGGGCGGCGCCGCACCACCGTCCGCTTGACCACCTGTACCAGCAGGTGGGATAGGACCACGGTCATGAGCGCGAGCCTGGCGGCCTGGTGCACCGCGCAGCACGCAAGTAGTGGGAGACCGGCGGCCAGAAGGGATGGGACCGTGCCCCCCAGGTGAGTGACGGTGGTCCACCCCAGCAGGGAGGACCTCCGCGCCGTGGGGGGAATGACACACCGGTGCATGAGTGCCCTGTCATGGGCACCAAGCCGCGCGAAGATAGTTGTGTACATGTAGCAGTAAAGATCGGTGGCCACCGCAAACATCCGGTCCCGAACCCGCTACGAGTCCGTAACGATGCACGGTCGGCTGCATCACCAATCGAGACCGCGCCTTGACCTGACCGTGACCCGCAGGCTTCAAGTTCAGGTGTCCATTGATGGAGCCGCGATGCGCGTCCTGTACTGTACCGACACGTACCCGCCCCAGTTGAATGGGGTCTCGGTCGTCACATCTCTGTCGGTGGAGGGGTTGAGCCGGCGGGGCTGGGAGTGCGCGGTCGTCGCGCCCCGGTATCCTGACGCCCATGGCGCCGTTTGGGGCGAGCACCCCGCAGCAGGCGGTCCTGTTGAGGTAGTGAGTGTGCCCAGTGTGCCCCTGCCGCGCTACCCAGAGGTGAGGCTGGCGCTGCCCTCTCCCGCCTCCATCCACAATCTCATCCGACGATTCAAGCCGGATCTGATTCACTGCGCCACGGAGTTCGGGGTCGGCCGGGTGGGCCAGATCGTCGCCGCGCGAGCGGAAATTCCATTGGTGTCATCCTATCACACCGACTTTGCCCGTTACGCCGACGCCTACGGCACCTCATGGCTGCGCGGGGCGGTATCATCTTACCTGGGCCGGTTTCATCGCCGAAGTCGCCGAGTCTTTACTCCTTCGACCATCTCCCGCCAGGACCTCATGCGGCTCGGGGTGGCCGACGTCGAGGTCTGGGGCAGAGGGGTCGATGCCGAGTTGTTTCACCCGGGTCGTCGCAGTCAGGCTATGCGTGCAGCACTCGGCATGGGCAGCCGGTTTACCTTCGTGTATGTCGGCCGGCTGGCTCCGGAAAAGCGCGCCGAGCAGATCGTCCACGCCTTTCGGCTGGCCAGTGAGAGCCTGCCCCGAGGGGTGATCCACCTCATTATGGCTGGAACGGGTCCCTGCGAGGCGGCGCTCCGAGCCGCGGCACCGCCAGGGGTCACCTTCCTCGGTTTTCTCGACCGGCGCAGCCGCCTGCCCGACCTCTACGCCAACTGTGATGCGTTCGTCTTCGCCTCAGTGACCGAAACACTCGGCCTGGTGGTGCTCGAGGCGATGGCCAGCGGCCTGCCAGTCGTGGCTGCCCCGGAAGGCGGCGTGCGAGATCATCTGCGGGACGGCAGGAATGGCCTGGCCTATCCGCCGGGTGACGTGGGCGCCATGGCTGGTGCGATGGTGAAGCTGGCAGAGGATTGGGGATTGGCCCAGCGGCTTGCCCGTGGTGCAAGGCGCACCGCCGAAGCCCTCACCTGGGAGCGGGAGCTTGACCGCCTGGACCTGAGCTACCGGGAAGTGTGCGAGGCGGCGGCCAGGGGACTCAGGTCTGAGACCGTGGAGTCGGGGAACCAGCAGGTGACCGTTGTGCCGGCCCCTCGCTCGCTCTCGGCATAGACTCTCCCTCCGTGGGCCTCGACCAGATGCTTGACGATGGACAGCCCCAGGCCGGTGCCACCCTCTTCGCGCGAGCGGGAATGGTCGGCCCGGTAGAACCGCTCGAAGATGCGGGGCAGATGCTCGTGGGCAATTCCGGAGCCGTTGTCCGCCACGCTGAT
>JBKJZM010000081.1:0-13841 GCA_046715295.1 Gemmatimonadales bacterium
CCCGACACCCACATTGCCCGCAAGCTGGGGCAGGCGGAAGCGGACGCGGTCTCACGGCGTGCGATGGAGGTACGGGCCGCGGGTGGAACCCGGTCGGCGATTGGACGGAAAGCGCTGGCTGCACTGGACGCCGAGCTGCGAGATCCACGGAATCGCCGGAACCCCGGCACTACCGCCGACCTCACCTGCGCCGCACTCTTCGTCGTTATACTTGAGGGGGGATGGGACCGCTGAGGAGAAATACCGTGCAGAGCAATTTCAGGGTCCAGGTCAGCAAGGACTATCTGGTCTTCGCGTCGGCCCACTTCATCACTTTCCGCGGGCACCAGTGCGAGACGCTCCACGGGCACAACTACCGGGTCGGTGTGGCCGTCGAGGGGTCGGTCGATTCCGAGTGCCTCTTCGTGCTGGACTTCAGCATCCTCAAGCAGATCGTCCGCCGCCTCGTCGACACCATCGATCACAAGGTTCTGCTGCCCACCCTCAATCCCAAGCTCGCTTTCCGCGAGGAGGGCGACAAGGTCGCGGTGGACTACTTCGGCGAGCCAGCCTACGTCTTCCCCAGGCGCGATTGCGCCCTGATTCCGATACCAAATAGCACGGCGGAAATGCTGGCGCAGTATCTGGGGGTGCAGGTGCGCCAGGAGCTCACGGCAGGCGGCTATAACCACCTGACTCTGCTGGAGCTGGAGGTGGAGGAGAATTACGGACAGTCGGCCACCTATCGCGAGGCGCTCGTCTCCGACTGATCGTTCCAGGAAGCCGGAGCGGCGAGCTCGGCCAGGTCAGAGGCGGACACCCTGCCCGTGTGAAGGGCGCTGGCCACGAGGGCCCCATCGCACCCCGCATTCCGCATGCGATCCAGATCTCGCCGGGTGAGGACACCACCGCCCGCCAGGAGCCGAATGGCGGGGAAACGACGCCGCAGCGTCTCCAGCAGGCCGATGTCCACCCCGCATCCCGTCCCGATCCGCCCGAGGTCCAGCAGCAGCAGCGTGGCGACGCCGGCCGCGACGGCCTGGTCCGCCAGGCTCAATGCGTCCGGCCCGATGCCGCTGGCGTCCTGCATGGCGGGATGAAGCACCGGATTGCCCAGTCGAAGGTCGAGGCTGAACACCAGCCGGGATGGGCCCACTACCTGGACGATGGCGGCAAGATCGGCAAAAGCCTGGAGAGTTTCCAGGCCGACGACGACCTCGCTGGCGCCGCAGGAGAGTACTTCGAGGGCACCCCCGGGCCGGTTGGTGCCGGCATCCACCATTAATGCGCCGGCGAACCCGGTGTGGAACTCGGCCAGCTGCCGAATCAGCGATCGCTGGAGCGCGCCTCCCTGGATCGCATCGAGGTCAGCGAGGTAGCACTCGTGGACGCCGAGGCCGGCGTGAAATGCGCGCAGCAAGGCGACCGCATCTCCCGTCCGGTCCGGCACAAGGTCCGATATCAGTGGCGCGTAGCGGCTGCGATCACCGGCTTGGGCATGCACGGCCACGCCACCGGCCAAGTCCAGCACGGGAATGATCTGCATGCGGGATCCTAGCCCAGCAGGAGGTGAATGACCATGTCGCCCGCGATTCTCGGCTGGGACATAGGAGGCGCGAATACCAAGGTCGCACGGCTCGTGGCCGCGACCGAGGGTCCCGTCATTCGCAGCATGTGCGTTCCCTTCGAGCTAAAGCATGACACTGGAGGTCTGACTCCAACACTGACCGAAGCCGCACGGGCGGTGGGCGGCGCCCCCGGCGATCTGCATGCGGTCACCATGACGGCGGAGCTCTCCCAGGCCTTTCGGACCAAGCGCGAGGGCGTTGGATGCGTTCTCGACGCGCTCGAGGCCGCCTTTCCTCATAGCTGGCTTCAGGTCTACACCGTGGAAGGTCAATTTGTCACGCCTCGGGAGGCGCGAGCGCTGCCCTTGTCGGTCGGTGCGGCCAACTGGGCTGCCACCGCGCACCTGGTGGCTCGATCGGTCCCAACCTGTATTCTGCTCGATGTCGGCACCACATCGGCCGATCTCATCCCCATTGTGAATGGTCAGGTGGTGGTCCAGGGACACACCGATCCTGCGCGGCTGCTGAGCGGAGAGCTGGTCTACACCGGGGCTCTTCGAACTCCGGCTGAAGCGGTGGCGCCGCGAGTTCCCCTGTGGGGCGGGAGCGCCGGCGTCTCCGCCGATGGCTTCGCGCTCATCGGCGACGCTCATCTCTGGCTGGGGAGCCTGAGCCCCGGGGACTATACCTGCCGTACTCCGGACGGACGTCCCCCAACCCGCGAATTTGCCGGCGAGCGCTTGGCGCGAACCGTGTGCGCCGACCGCGAAATGCTGGATGACTCCGCGCTGGACGCCATCGCCGGCGCGCTCGCGGATGCGCAGGTCCGCGCCGTGGCTGAGGCGCTCAGACGCATCCTGGAGCGCTGGCCGGTCATTACCACCGCGGTAGTCACCGGTCTGGGTGACTTCATCGCCGTGGCAGCCGCCGAGACCATGGGACTGGACATCGTGCGGTTGGCTGACCGCCTGGGGCAGTCGGCCCGCACCGCCCCGGCGGCCGCGGTGGCCTTGCTGCTCTGGCACAGCATGGGATCGGGTGGATGAGCCGGCCCTCCACCCCACTCAACGTGATCAAGATCGGCGGAGGACTGGCGGCGGTACCCGGGGCTCTGGATCGGGTCTGCCGTGCGCTAGGAGCGTCCGGGTGTGATCATCGCATCCTGGTCGTGCCCGGCGGGGGCCTCTTCGCCGACACGGTACGGGAGTTCGATCGCACCGTAGGCCTGTCCGCCGATGCCGCACACTGGATGGCCATTCTGGCCATGGATCAATACGCCCATGTACTCGCCGAACGGATCCCTGGTGCGACGCTGATAGAGGAGCCTGGGGCCATGCTCCGGACCCTGACATCGGGCGGCGTGGCCGTGCTGGCGCCGTCCCGCTGGATGCGCTCCGCCGACGTGTTGCCCCACAGCTGGGAGGTTACCAGCGACAGCATCGCGGCCTTCGTGGCGGGTGCGCTGGATGCCGCTCAGCTGATCCTGATCAAGCCGGCCGCCGAGCTCTCGGATCCGGTGGACCCGTCCTTTGTCACGACGCTGCCCGCGGGTCTGCCCTATTTCATTCTGAGGTGGGATCGGATGGACGAGCTGGCCGAGCGACTCAGCGGCTAGGCGAGCGCTGTCGGCGGGCGCCGACCCCATTCGCCCCGCGCTTGCGGACCAGATGCTCCTCGAAACGGTCGGCTGGTACCGGACGACCGACCAGGTAACCCTGAATCTCGTCGCAGCCCTGCTTCTGCAGCAGGCTCAGGTGCGCCTCCGTCTCGACCCCTTCCGCGATCACTCTCAATCCCAGCGCATGCCCCATGGCGATGATCGCCGTGGTGATGGCGGCGTCGTCCGGGTGAATGGCGATCTCCCGGATGAACGAGCGGTCGATCTTGAGCGTGTCCAGTGGGAAGTGCTTGAGATAGCTGAACGACGAGTAGCCGGTGCCGAAGTCGTCGACCGCAAGGTGGAGTCCCATGGCTCGCAGCGCGTGCAGAGCCTCGGTGCCTTCCTTGTGGTGATTGACCAGGACGCTCTCGGTAAGCTCGAGACTGAGATACCGGGGCTCGAGGCCGCTCAGCTGCAGCGCGCGGCTGACCGTCTCCGTGAGCCGCCGCTTGAGCTGCCGGCTGGAGAGGTTCACTCCGACCCGAATGCGCGGGAACCCGGCATCCTGCCAGGCCCGGTTCTGCACGCAGGCGGCCTGGAGGATCCATTCGCCCATGGGAACGATCAAGCCGTTCTCTTCGGCGATGGGAATGAATTCGGAAGGGAGAAGAAGCCCCAGCTCAGGGTGCCGCCAGCGCAGCAAGGCCTCGGCTCCAACCACGGTGCCAGTATAGGCGTCGACAATGGGCTGAAAGTGCACCTCGAACTCGTTGCGGTCGAGCGCGCGGCGCAGGTCGTTTTCCAGCGTGAGCCGCTGCAGCGCGGTCGTGGTCATGGACTTGGAGTAGGTCTGGTAGCTGTTCCCCCCCTGCTCCTTGGCCTTGTACATGGCAGTGTCGGCGTGCATCAACAGGGTATCGAGGTCCTCACCATCGAACGGATAAATGGCGATCCCGATGCTGGCGTTGATAAAGATTTCGTGGGTATCGACCCGGATCGGGTGCGCGAAGCTGGTGATGATCCGCCGGGCGAGCTTCGCCGCGTCCTGGGGATCGTTCAGCCCCGGCATGATGACGGTGAACTCGTCACCACCAAGGCGCGCCACCTCAGGAGCCAGCGTGGCGAATGCAGGCCCCACCTCGTCCTCCCGCTCGCGACAGCATGAGCGCAGCCGCGAGGCCACGTGCCGGAGAAGCTGATCGCCCACCTCGTGGCCGAGTGTGTCATTGATCCGACTGAAGTGGTCGAGGTCGATGAAGAAAGCGGCCACCAGCTTCTGGTCTCGGCTCGCCTGCTCCAGGGCGAAGGCCAGCCGCTCCTTGTATGACAGACGGTTGGGGAGACCGGTCAGGCTGTCGAAGTAGGCCAGCTCGCGCACCTGGTCCAGCATGCGTGCGTTAGCCAGCGCCACGGCAGCCTGGTCCGCCAGACGACGCATCTGCATCCGGTCTTCCTCGCTGGGCACAAGATCGAATCGCTCGCCCAGGGCGATGATGCCGGACAGCTGTCGCTGGTACGAGAGCGGGAGCACCACGAAGGACGTCGCCCCCAGCTCCACCAGTGGCTCGAGATAGGCCGGTATGGTCTCACCGCCGCGCAGCTCGAGCACGTCGGGGCCGGTGAGAAGGGACTGCACGTCTTGCCCCCGCATACCGACGCGGGCGACATGCCGCAGCCTTGACCCGTAGTCCTGGATCACGCTGGTGAGCGATTTGGAGCTGTCGGGGAGGCCCACAGTCACGCTGACCACGCTGCAGGGAAACACATCGCGGATGCGAGCCAGAATGGTATCCACGATCGTGGTGGCATCGGTCGCCGACAGCACCGCCCGGTCGATCTCGGCTGCGGTGGCCAGCGCGTTGAACTGACGGCCCAGCTGAGTGGCCATGGTATTGAACGAGGCGGCCAGCTGCTCAAACTCATCCCGGCTGTTCACGGTGACCCGGCTGGTGAAGTCTCGCTGGGCAATCCGGCGGGTGCCCTTCTGCAGCTCCTCGAGCGGCAAGACGCTACGGCGAATCTGGCTCACACTGAGAAGCAATACCACCAGGCTGGAGAGACCCACGACCATGAGGAAGGTATTGGTGAATTCCACCATCGGCTCCAACACCTCGTCCTTGGACTCGGAGAGCATGACGCGCCAAGGCTGGGAGGCGAAGGCTTCAGTCATCCTGATCTCGGACGAGGCCGACAGGTACGACTGGTCTGCCGAGTCGAGCACCACGCCCGGGTCCTTGGTCCCAGACCCTGCCGACAGAATGGGCAGCGCTTTGGCGGAGCTGAAAATGACATGAGCGGAATCGTCCAGTACCGCCACACGGGTGGTCGGCGAAGGCATGCTCTGGTCGAGCGAGCCCCAGAGATATTCGGGGCTGGCCTCGCCCACGAAAGTCCCGCGCAGCTCGTTGCGACGGACGAGCCGCCGCATCAGATAGATCCGGGACGGCTCGCCGGCCTGGTGTTCAGTGACGATCAGGGGGAGGCCCAGCCTCAGATCGGAGCTGTCTCGCGGAGTCAGTTTGGGCCGCCGGGCCAGGCGGCCAAAGATCTCGAGACGCCGCCCGTCATCACCCACGAATTCGACGGCGACGAATCGCTGACGCGCGAGCAGATCCAGCCCCGCGATCAGGGCCTGACTCGCTGCGATCAGTTCGGCGCGCGAGGGGGCGGGGCGAGATGGAGCCGCCCTGGGAGGTCGATCCAGCATGATCCCCCCCATTGCCAGGCGGCCATCCATGTCCCCCGTCTGGGTCTGGTTTCCAGGGCGTGGCGCCACCGGAGGCTTAGGCTTGGGAGCCCGTTTCGGCTTCCGCTTGGAGACGTCGAGCTGGACGATTGCCTGGGGAGGAATGCTTTTCAGGGTAGCGTCGAGCAGGAGAAGGCGCTCGAAGATCGCCTGGCTGAACGCGACATTCGCCTGCTGGAGTCGGTTCTCACTCTGACGATAGAGCTGTTGTTTGACGTGCCTGTACGACAGGAGGGCGAGCACTGCCATGGGTACAAAAGCACAGCCTACGAACAACGCAAGAAGCCGGCGACCGAACCTGCTTCGCAGTGGTGTCGACGGAAGAGTCATCTTGCTCACGTGGAATGGCTATACAAGTACGAGCGTGGCCCGAGCCTTCCTGTACCGAGCAAGTGTCATGCCCCCTGAGACACCCCCCTAAGCATTGGTTTTACGTGACTTAGCCCATTTTGGAGAGCCGGTTTCGCCGCCCCATCCCGCGTTTCGCCATCAGACCCGCCCCCCTTGGGAAACTCCCTCAATGGATAGAACCCAAAGCGGTCGAGCCGTTGTCGCAGCGCACCTACCCGATCGGCACTCACACAGCCTTGGCGGCCACCCTCGCAGGCCGCGCCGCGAACCCCCAACACATCGGCCCCCGCAGCGCAAACGGTGTCCACGTCCGCCAGTGTCAGTGACCCCGCAAGAGCGGTGACCAGACCCTCGTAGCGGGCCGCCGCCACCCAGCCGGCCAGCGCCTGAGTAGTGAGCCACCCCAGCAGGCCAACCCCGTCTTTGGTGTAAGTGTCGATCAGAACGCCCCCTGCGCCGGAGGCGTGCGCGCACCCGGCTATCATGTCGGGGGCGAGGGTTCCCGCCCGGGCCGCATCGGCGTAGGCTACCGCTACGACCAGAGCCGGGGAACCCTTATCGCCCACAGCGGCGACGGCCGTTGCGAGAATTCTGGCCACCATCTCGGGCGAGCGTACGCCGGCAAAGCCAATCTTCAGATAAATCGGTCCGGGTCTAACCACCGGCTCTAGCGTGTCCATGGCCGAAATGACTTCCTGTGGACTCGCCAGATCTCCCAAGGCGACGCTAAGGGGGCATTCTGAGGGGAGCACGGCCATTATTTCGGCGAGCGTGGCAGGCGACACTGAGCCCAGAGAACCGTGGCTCGGCTCCTTGGCATCGATGATGTCCGCGCCGCCGCTCAGCGCGGGCCCCACCTCCGCCGCCGACCGAACGCTCACCAGCAACTGCATGAGGCCGCTCCCTTGTGAGATGCTAAGGCGCTGATATGTTAGGATTTAAGAAGTTATCACCGAATGGGGTCTGAGGGGAGGCGGCGGGGTGCTGGAGCACAAGGTCGTCCTTGTCACGGGAGCGTCGAGCGGAATCGGTCGCGCTATCGCACTCCGTTGTGCGCGGGCCGGGGCCGACGTCGCCCTAACCTACCGGGGCAATCAGGCCGGGGCGGAGACCACGGCAGGGGAGATCCGCTCGCTTGGACGCCGGGCAGAGGTAATCCGCATCGACGTCAGCCGCCGCGAGGACATCGACGCTCTCGTCAACCGGCTCAAGCACGCCTTCGGACGAGTCGACGTCTGGATCAACAACGCCGGTGCCGACATCCTCACGGGCGAGGCCGGCCGGCTCGACCGGATCGAGAAACTCGATCTCGTGCTGGCTGTCGATCTTCGCGGGACGGTGCTCGCCTCCTGGGCGGCCGTTGATCTCATGCGGGCGCAGGGCGGCGGGACCATCATCAACATGGCCTGGGATCATATCATGCTGGGCATGAAGGGAGAGAACCCTGGGCTCTACTCGGCGGCAAAGGGAGGGATCGCCAGCTTCAGCAAATCGCTCGCCCGCGACGTAGCGCCCGACATTCGAGTGAACATTCTTGCCCCCGGGTTCATCGAGACCGCGTTCGGAGAGGGCGCCGACCAGACCTTCCGCCAGAAAGTCAGCGAGCTGACCCCCCTGGGACGCTGGGGCACACCGGACGATGTCGCTGCCGCCGCGGTGTTTCTGGCATCAGGCGATGCGGCATTTCTGACGGGGCAGATGATATCGGTGAACGGCGGAGTCGTGATGTAGGCGAGGCGGCGGGGCAGCCCGCGCAGAGCAATTCAACGAGGAGACACAGAACATGCCGGCGACCAAAGAGCGAACCTATAGCGAGACAGAAATTGCCGAGCGGCTCAAGCAGCTGTCGGGGTGGTACTACGAGGACGGCTGGATCCGGCGGGTGTACAAGACCGACGGCTGGCCCACTACGCTGATGTTGGTCAACGCCATCGGCTACCTGGCGGAGGCGGCGTATCACCACCCCGATCTGACCGTGACCTGGGGAAGAATCATCGTAAAGCTGCAGAATCATGCCGCCGGCGGGATTTCCGACAAGGACTTCGAGCTGGCCCGCAAGATCGAGGAGGTCGCCCTCTGGAAGCCCCAAGGCGGCGCTTTGGAGGGGACGCCCAACAAGTGGGTGCGGCCGGGGGATCCGAAATAGGCAGGGCAGCGGGGCGGCGGGGCGGCCGGGCAGTGGATTCCGCGAGCGGAGATGCTCCGGATATCGGAGCAAGCCGCCCTCCCACCGGTGGGCGGGTACCCGCCCCGCCGCCCCGCCGTGTGCTGTTCGTGACCGGGAAGCTCGCGGAACCTTCCCTGCGCCGGGTACTGAAAGAGCTGCCGCCGCCGTTCCAGCCGGACGTAGCGGTCTTGAAGATCACCGTGGCCGCCTTGATGACCACACCGTGGATCGCGCGCTTTCTGGAGGTGCCGCCGGAGACCGACCTGGTGCTGATCCCCGGCCTCTGCGAAGGCGATACCGCGATCTTGCGGGAGCGCTTCGGAGTGCGCGTCGAGAAAGGACCCAAGGACCTCCGGGAGATACCTCGGTACTTCGGGCAGGCGGCCGTCGCTCCCGACTATGGCTCCTACTCCGTCGAGATCCTGGCCGAAATCAATAATGCCCCCAAGCTGGCCCGGGCGGAGATCCGAGCTACCGCGGAGTATTTCCGGGCCAGTGGCGCGGATCTCATCGATATCGGCTGTACGCCGGGAGTTCCGTTCCCCGACCTTGGCACGGTCGTGCGCGAGCTGCGCCAGACCGGCCTGCGCGTCAGCGTGGACTCTTTTGACACGGTGGAGATCCGTACCGCGGTGGAGGCCGGTGCCGAGCTGGTTCTCAGCGTAAACGGCTCCAACCTCGAGGTGGCTCGGGAGCTGGCGGGCACGGACTGCGGGGTGGTGGTAATTCCCGACTTCGGCGAGGGACTGACCACGCTCGACCGCAGCATCGAGACGCTGGAGCGATGGGGTATCCGCTATCTCATAGACCCGATCGTCGAGCCGATTGGCTTCGGGTTCATGGCATCCCTGGAGCGGTATGCCGAGATACACCGGCGCTATCCGATGGGAGCCCAGCTGATGGGGATCGGAAACATTACCGAGCTGACCAGCGCCGACACCACCGGCGTAAATGCCCTTCTGCTGGCGATCTGCGAGGAGACCGGAGTACGGGCCGTCCTTACCACCGAAGTCATCAATTGGGCACGGGGCGCGGTGCGGGAGATCGACGTCGCCCGCCGGCTCATGCACTACTCGCTCACCCACAGCGCACTCCCCAAGGGGATCGACGACCGACTTCTCACGGTCAAGGATCCCGTGGTCCTCGAGTATGACGAAGCCGAGCTTCGGCGACTGCACGCGGAGGTCAAGGATCCAAACTTCCGGATCTTCACCGACCGGCACACCATTACGGTCTTCAACAGCGAAATCTTCATCCGGGGAACCGACATCCAGGAGATCTTTTCTCAGCTCGAAGTCGACGAGCCCAGCCACGCCTTCTATCTGGGACGAGAGCTTATGAAGGCCAAGCTGGCCATCACCTTGGGTAAGACGTATCGCCAGGAAGGGGCTCTCAGCTGGGGGTATCTGACCCCGCCTGATGACGTCAAGTCGGAGCACGTGAAGCTGACCCAGCGCTCGCGCAAGGCGCGAGGCGGGGCAGCGGGGCGACGAGGCAGCTAGGACATGTGCCCGTTCGTCCCGCTGGTCGAGCCGCTCGGCCGTACAGCCGACCCGGCTGAAGTCTGCGCCCGCTTTCTCGATCTTCCCTACCTGTTATTCCTCGACAGCGCGGCCACCCAGCACCCCGACGCGCACTACTCTTTTCTTGCGGCCGACCCATCGCGGGTGGTTCGCAGTAAGGGCGCCCGCACGGAGACCCTGACCGCGCCCGGCCTCGATTGGACCCGGGTCGAAGGCGATGCCTTGAGCGTCGCTCGGGCCCTGCTTCCTGCCGATCCCACGGAGCCGATACCGGGGTTGCCTCCGTTTCAAGGAGGTATCGCGGGATACATCGGGTATGACTGGAGCTCGGTCCTCGAGCGCCTTCCCCGCCCTCGGTACGATGACTTGGCCATCCCGGATGTGGTCCTCGGCCTCTACGACTGGATCATCGCGTGGGACCACCGGATCGGCACCGCGTGGCTGATCTCGACCGGGCTTCCGGAGACCGGGGATGCTCAGGAACGGCGTGCGCGCGAGCGAATGGAGCAGGTGCGGGAGCGGCTCGGGGGGCGGAGAGGCAGCGGGACAGCGGAACAGCGGGACAGCCGGGCAGCCCCTCGCGGAAGCATGGCCCCGTCGTACCCCGTCGTCGGTATCGAGGGCGCCGCGAGAATCGGCCTTCGCTCTACTTTCACCCATCGGGGATATCTCGATGCGGTGGCGCGGGTACGGGAATACATCGTTGCGGGTGACATTTTCCAGGCTAACCTCTCCCAACGGTTTCACTGTCGTTCGGATGAGGCTCGGTTTCATTTGTACCGAAGACTCCGACAGCAGAATCCGGCACCGTTTGCCGCCTATCTCGGATTCGGCGAGATGGCGGTCCTCAGCGCCTCGCCCGAGCGCTTCCTCCGTCTGGACGAGGACCGCCGGCGCATAGAAACCCGCCCTATAAAGGGAACCCGGCCACGAGGGCTGGGGCCGATGCACGACGCCGCGCTGGGTCGCGCCTTGGCGGAGAGCGAGAAGGATCGGGCTGAGAATGTGATGATCGTGGACCTGTTGCGGAACGATCTCTCACGGGTATGCCGCCCCGGCACTGTCCGCGTTCCCGAACTCTTCGCGCTGGAGCACCACCCGACGGTGCACCACCTCGTGTCCACCGTGGTGGGCGAGATCGAGTCCGGATCGGGTGCGTTCGAGCTCATCCGCGCCGCGTTTCCCGGCGGGTCGATAACCGGAGCACCCAAGGTGCGTGCCATGGAGATCATCGCGGAGCTGGAGCCGACTCAGCGAGGGGTGTACTGCGGCTCGATAGGCTATGTGAGTGCCACCGGCGCGATGGATACCAGCATCGTCATCCGGACGTATCTGGCTCTTGATGGGCAGGTATACTTCCAGGCTGGCGGCGGGATCGTAGCCGACTCCGATCCCGAGCTGGAATACGGGGAGACGGTGGACAAGGCGCGGGGGCTGATTGAAACACTGGTAGAGGGCTATGGGCTGTGAGCTATGGGCTACTCCGCGCTGATTTGAAACTCCCCGCGTTGAGGCCAGGATCGAGACCATCATCCAATAGCCCATAGCCCATAGCCACTTCAATGATTCTACTAATCGACAACTACGACTCGTTCGTTTACAACCTCGCCCGCTACGTGCGGGAGCTGGGTGAGACGCCGCTGGTCCGCCGTCACGATGCCATCGACATCGACGAGATTTTCGCCCTCGCTCCCAGCCACATCGTGATCAGTCCGGGCCCCTGCTCCCCCAGGGAAGCCGGCATCTCGACCGAGGTGGTTCGCCAGGTAGGGCCGTCCATTCCCATACTCGGCGTATGTTTGGGCCACCAGTGCATCGGCGCGGCGTACGGCGGGGAGATTCTGCGGGCAGGGGCGCCGATGCACGGAAAGACTTCCCGCATCCACCACACCGGGATCGGCGTGTTCTCAGGTCTGCCCACCCCATTCCTCGCCACGCGGTATCACTCGCTGGTGATTTCCCCGGCATCGGTACCGCCTTCGCTCACTGTCACCGCAACATCGGAGGACGGCGAGATCATGGCGGTACAGCACGTCGAGCACCCGGTCTACGGGGTCCAGTTTCATCCCGAATCGGTACTGACCGAGCACGGCTATCGCCTGCTCGACCAGTTCCTCCATGGAGTCTCCACCATACCGCGTCCCCTCCCTCCGGCGGCCGACGGCGTCCTGGTCCATCAGCGCTCGGATGCGAGCACCCTCGCCTCGGCCCCGCCCCCGGTCGATCTGGTCCGGTGATCCTCGAGACGATCGTCACGACGATGGACGCCGCGGGGGCAATCAATTTTGCCCCCATGGGGGTCGAGTGGGGAGAAGAGATCATTGTGCTGAAGCCGTTTCTGACGGCCAGCACTTTTCGGAACCTGGGCGCTACGCCGGCAGCGGTGGTCAACCTCACCGACGACGTAATGCTCTTCGCTCAGGGGGCCATCTCGAGCCCGCAGTTCCCTTGGGTTCCGGCGTCAGCAGTGAAGGGCGCCGTACTCGAGGCTGCCTGTTCGTGGCGGGAGCTCGAAGTCCTGACCATCGATGCCACACCCCCTCGCTCACGAGTCAAGGCCCGGGTGGTGCATCGGGGGGTGAACCGTGAGTTCATGGGCTTCAATCGGGCCAAGCATGCCGTCCTCGAGGCGGCCATTCTGGCCACCCGCACTCACCTCCTTCCGGCCGACCAGATTCGGGAGGAATATGCCCGGCTCCAGGTCATTGTAGATAAGACCGCCGGACCCCGGGAGCACGAGGCCATGGCGCTGCTGACGGACTATGTCCGGTCCCGCTAGGATCTTCGTCGAGGCCCCCGCCCGCCTCCATTTCGGCGTACTCGATCTGCGCGGCCGATTGGGCCGCCACTTCGGGGGGCTGGGAGCGGCAATCCCCTCCCCTTCGCTGCTCCTCGAAGCGTCACCGGCGGCCAGGCTGAGTGTCGAGGGCCCGGACGCGGACCGGGCAACCGATTTCGCCCACCGGTTCCTGACCTTCCACCGGCGTTCCGAGGCCGGCCGGATCGTCATCCATAAGGCAATCCCGAGCCATGCGGGTCTGGGCTCGGGAACGCAATTGGGATTGGCGGTGGCGCGGGCTCTGGCCGAGCTGCACGGGTTGCCGACTGAAACCATTGAGCTGGCGCGCGCGGTCGCCCGGGGCAAGCGCTCGGCTATCGGTACCTGGACCTTCGCGCTGGGCGGATTCATCGTGGAGGGGGGACGGCGGCTCGGCAGCGAGGAGATAGCCCCGTTACTGGCCCGTTTTGCAGTCCCGGAAAGCTGGAGGTGCGTGGTGGCGGTCCCGCCCGGTCCGCGGGGGCTCAGCGGGGAGGCCGAGGCGAGCGCTTTCGAGCAGCTGCCCTCCCCGGCCGACCGGGAGGTCGAGCGGGTCTCTCACCTCGTTCTCATGCAGCTCCTCCCGGCGCTGGTTGAAGCGGATCTGCCTAGCTTCGGGGACGCTCTGTCGGCGGTGCAGCGCATCACGGGCGCCTGGTTTGCCGCCCAGCAGGGAGGGGTCTTCGCCCCGGGACCTACAGAGCGCCTGGTGGCCGATATGGCTGCCTGGGGTGCCGCGGGGGTAGGCCAGAGCTCCTGGGGTCCGGCGGCGTATGGGTTGGTGGAGACCGAGCAGGCAGCCCGGGAACTGGCCCAGCGAGTCCGACAGACCATGGCGGCCGATGGCGTCGTCTTCGAAGGCGGTTTTGCGGCTCAGGGGGCCCGGGTCTGGGAGGGGTAAATTGGGAGTACGTCCTAATTGACAGTTCATTTTTCAGGGTGTATACTCACCCCCCAAGCCCCCACAACCGGCGATTTTGCAGTCAATAGAGGGCTCCGCCCCGTCCAGTTGGGTTAACCCGCCGTGGGAAGCACTGGGAAACCTCCGCGGCGGTATGATCACGAAACCAATACCCTCTCCCCGAGCGT
>JBKJZM010000082.1:0-3790 GCA_046715295.1 Gemmatimonadales bacterium
GAATGGGCTCTCCCCCGAGGGCGATGTCGAAGGTGCGCGCCCCCCCAGCCAGAACGGCGGCGATCCCCTCCTCGACCAGCTGAGCGGCCTCCGGCAGCGCGAGGCCGTGACGCAGCAACAGTGCCGCCGAGGCGATGGCGCCGAGGGGATTCGCCACGCCCCGACCAGCCAGGTTCGGGGCCGAGCCATGCACCGGCTCGAACAGTCCCGGACCCTCCCCCAGCGAGGCCGACGGCAGCAGGCCGAGGGACCCCGCCAACACCCCCGCCTCGTCGCTCAGGATGTCACCGAACATATTCTCGGTGAGGAGCACGTCGATCGAGGATGGATCGGAGATCAGCCGCATCGCCGCATAGTCCACGTAGAGGTGCTCCAGGCGCACGTCGGGATACTCGACACCCAGGCGGGTCACCGTGTCGCGCCAGAGCTGCGAGACCTCGAGCACGTTGGCCTTGTCGACCGATGTGACGCTGCCGCGGCGCGCCCGCGCCAAACGGAACGCCACCCGCGCGACCCGCTCGATCTCCCCGATATCATAGCGCAGAGTATTGACTGCGCTGCGCTCATCCCGTCCTCGCGGCTCGCCGTAGTAGAGTCCGCCGGTGAGCTCACGCACGATGAGGAGATCCACTCCGTCCAATCGTTCGGCACGGAGGGGAGACACCGGTCGTAGAGCCGGGTGCACCGCCACCGGGCGCAGATTGGCGTAGACTCGGAGCAGCTTTCGAAGCGCCAGCAGTCCGGCCTCGGGCCGCTGAGCGCCGGTGGCCGTTGCCAGCGCCGGACTACCGACCGCTCCCAGCAGAACGGCATCCGCTTCCAACACCGCATCCCGGGTGCGGGCCGGCAACGCCTCACCCGCTTCGGTCACGCCGGCGGCTCCGATGGCGTACTGAGGGGTCGTCATCCGGTAGCCGCAGAGATCGGTTACCGCGGTCAGGACCCGCACCGCCTCGGCGGTGACCTCCGGTCCGACCCCGTCGCCCGGCAGAACCGCGATGGTGAATTCCTTCATCTCGTCGCTCCGCCCAGGGCAAGCCGGCTACGCTCGAAGGCGGCGATCCGGGGCTCGTCAAGGAGCGTTCGCCCGATCTCATCCAGGCCCCGCAACAGCATCTCCCTCCGATACTCCTCGACCTCGAACGAAGCCCGGAATCCACCGGCATCACTCACCACTCGCGCCTCCAGGTCGACGGTGACTTCGTACCCCGTCGTTGTGGCGCAGCGGAGGAACAACTCGGCTACCGCCGCTTCTGGCAGCACGACGGGAAGCAGACCGTTCTGCATGCAGTTGGCGTAGAAGATGTCGGCGAATGACGGTGCGATGATGGCGCGGAAGCCGAAGCCGCCCAGCGCCCAGGGCGCATGCTCGCGGGATGAGCCACAGCCAAAGTTCGCACCGGTGAGCAGAACCGTTGCGCCCTCCGACTCGGCTCGATTGAGCTCGAATTCCGGGTTCGGAGTTCCGTTGCTCCGAAAGCGCCAGTCGTAAAAGAGGAACGCACCGAACCCGGTTCGCTCGATCCGCTTCAGGAACTGTTTCGGAATGATCTGGTCGGTGTCGACGTTGGCTCGTTGGAGCGCGACGACTCGTCCGGTGTGCGAAACGAAGGGCTGCATGGCTTCCTTTATCGTTATGCATACGCGAGGACGCCGCAACGCACGATCGACATTAGGTTATATCTGTAACTATTAGTCTAGCCTGATGTTATGGCGCTCAGTTCAGGTGCCGTCTCAGGACGCATAGCTCGGTCGGTAGTCATGGTCTCTCCTGCCGAACCAGGTAAATACCCACGCACATCCACCAGGCATCCGGCAATCGCGGCAGCCGCAGCCATCGCCGGACTCATCAGGTGGGTGCGTCCTCCCCTGCCCTGCCGGCCCTCGAAGTTCCGGTTCGAGGTGGACGCGCATCGCTCTCCGGAGCCGAGCACATCCTCGTTCATGCCGAGGCACATCGAGCACCCCGCATTACGCCATTCAAAACCGGCTTGCGTGAAGACGCGATCCAGTCCTTCGCGCTCGGCTGCGGCCTTGACCTGCCGGGAGCCAGGCACGACCATCGCCCGCACTCCGCTCGCCACTCTCCGCCCGCGCGCGACCTGGGCCGCCTCGCGCAGATCCTCGATCCGTGCGTTGGTGCACGAGCCGAGGAATACCCGATCCACCTTGAGACCCTCCAGTGGAGTTCCGGGCCGAAGCTCCATGTATTCCATCGCACGCTGCCATGATTGGCGCTCGGCATCCGAGCCGGCATCGCCTAGGTCCGGAACCCTGCCTGAGATATCGGTCGTCATGCCGGGGTTCGTGCCCCAGGTGACCTGGGGCTCCAGAGCGCTCGCATCGAGCACGACGTGTCGGTCGAAGGACGCATCCGGGTCGCTGTGGAGCGCATCCCACGCCCTCACGGCACGCTCCCACTCCCGACCCGCTGGGGCCTCACGCCGCCCGGCCAGGTAAGCGAGCGTCTTGCCGTCCGGCGCGATCATGCCGGCCCGTGCCCCCGCCTCGATGGACATGTTGCAGACCGTCATGCGGCCTTCCATCGACATCGCGCGGATGGCCTCGCCGGTATACTCGATCACGTGCCCCGTGGCGCCCGCGGTGCCAATCCGGCGAATCAACCCCAGGATCAGATCCTTGGGCGACACGCCGGGCTGAGGAAGCCCGGAGAAACGGACCTCCATGGTACGCGGACGAGTCTGCACCACACACTGGGTGGCAAGGACGTGCTCGACCTCAGTCGTCCCGATGCCGAACGCCAGCGCTCCAAACGCCCCATGGGTCGAGGTGTGGGAGTCGCCGCAGACGATGGTCATGCCCGGCTGCGTCAGGCCCAGCTCCGGCCCGATCACGTGGACGATCCCCTGCTCCGGTGAGTCGAGGTTGTAAAGCCGGACGCCGAAATCCCGGGCGTTCCGAACCAGCGCCGCCACCTGGCGCGCCGACAGCTCATCCGCAATTGGCAGCCCCCGGTCTCCGGTCGGCACATTGTGGTCCACCGTGGCGACAGTGAGCGCGGGCCGACGCACCCTTCTCCCAGCCAGCCGCAATCCCTCGAAGGCCTGGGGTGAGGTCACCTCGTGCACCAGGTGCAGATCCACGTAGAGCAGCGCCGGCCCTCCAGCGACCTGGCTCACCACGTGGGCGTCCCAGACCTTCTCGAACAGGGTGCGGGGCATCAGCGGGGCAGCGGGGCCGGGCGGCGGGACGGCTCGCTCCTAGTCCGGACCTCGTCCGGTGTGCTCTTGCTGTCCTGCTGCCCCGCTGCCCCGCTGGCCGCCTTCTTTCCTTCTTCCGACCATGGCATCATCGCTCGCAGCTCGGCACCGACCCGCTCGATCTCGTGATCCTTGTCGGCCTGGCGCGCGCGCTCGAAGTTGGGGCGCCCGGCCTTGTTCTCAGCCAGCCACTCCTTGGCGAACGATCCGTCCTGAATGGCCTTGAGAATCCGCTGCATCTCGGCCCGAGTCTCGTCGGTGATGACCCGAGGCCCGCGGGTGTAGTCGCCATACTCCGCGGTGTCGCTGATCGAGTAGCGCATGAAGCCGAGCCCGCCGCGATACATCAGGTCCACGATGAGCTTGAGCTCGTGCAGGCACTCGAAGTACGCCATCTCGGGCCGGTACCCCGCCTTGGTGAGAGTCTCGAACCCGGCCTTCACCAGGGCGGTCACCCCACCGCACAGCACCGCCTGCTCCCCGAAGAGATCGGTCTCGGTCTCCTCCCGGAACGAGGTCTCGATGACACCGGCGCGGGTGCAGCCGATGCCCGAGGCATAGCCGAGCGC
>JBKJZM010000083.1:0-2793 GCA_046715295.1 Gemmatimonadales bacterium
CGTGCTCGCGGTGGCTGAAGTAGCGGGAACGATGGCGGCCAAGCGTACCGGCGACCTGATCCCGCTCTGTCATCCTCTCGGCCTGGACCTGGTCGAGGTCGAGGGACGGCTGGAGCCGGAGCTGCCGGGTGTGAGGATCACCGCGGTGGCCAAGGTAACCGGCCGTACCGGAGTCGAGATGGAAGCGCTCACCGCAGTCGCGGTTGCGTGTCTCACGGTGTACGACATGGTGAAAGCAGTCGATCGAGCCATGACGATCGAGGAAGTACGGTTGGTCAGCAAGACCGGGGGAACCCGGGGAGATTGGCGCCGATCCGAGTCGTAGCTGCGGAGCGGCCTTCTCACAATAGAAAGGGCCTGCGCGTGTCGAGACCCAAGTATTACGATGACCCGAAGCCGATGACTGCGGAGCGACTCCTGCTCAGGGGAGGTCTGCTCCTGGCCACCGCCGTGGGCATCGGTGCGCTCGGCGGCTGGAACAAGCTCGTCCGCGCCACGGATCACGTTACCGTTTCCATTCCGGATGTAGGAGTGGTGGCGCGGCAGATGGGAAGCATGAGCGAGCAGCTCGAGGCTTCCCGGGGCGAAGCCGTGGTGGTCAAGCTTCAGCTCGAGCGCGCCAACGCGATCATGGAGAACTCGACCCGCTATCAGATCCCGGCCGATCTCTCGGCCGCGATTTATGACATTGCGCTGAGCGAAGGGATCGATCCGTCGCTGGGCTATCAGCTGGTGAAGATCGAGAGCGGGTTCAAGGCCAAGGCCAAGAGCAACATGGCAGCGTATGGCTACACCCAGCTGCAGGTGGCCACGGCCCTCTTCTATCAGCCGGGCATCACCCAGGGCGATCTCTACGACCGGAATACGAACCTTCGCATCGGGTTCCGGTTCCTGAACGACCTGCTGGCCAAGTTCAACTACGACGTCCACCTGGCCCTGCTGGCCTACAATCGGGGTCCCGCGAACGTGAATAAGATCATTTCCCGGGGTGGCAACCCCGCCAACGGATACTCCGACGCGGTGCTGAAGGGCTTTCGGCCCCTCCCCGCGACTGTGCCGTCCGTGCGCTAGCCCGGAATTCTGAGCGCGATACCCGTCTTCAGGGTCTCACGCTCCGTCAGACCGTTTGCATCCCTGAGGGCCTGGATCGAGACGCCGTATCGTCTCGCCAGGCCCGTCAGCGTTTCCCCCCGCCGCACCACGTGGGTCTTCCCTGCGACACGCTGGGCCGGCTCAGCTCTCGGCGCGGCGCGCCCCTCAGGGGACGATACCCGGATGCGCTGCCCGATCCTGATACGCCCCACCCGGTCGAGCCCGTTCCAGGCCATCAGCTCCCGCTGGGTGACGCCGTACTCATCGGCGATCTCCGAGATGGTCTCCCCCCGCTTGACCCAATGGAATCCCCGGGTGCTCGTGCCAGCCGCGACCACCGGCTCGGCCATTCGACGCGCCACCCTGGTCGAGAGGGCGCCACCGGTGGGCACGACGATCCGCTGCCCGATCCTGAGACTTCGGCTTTTCACCTTGGGGTTCGAGGCCGCGAGCATCGCCTGACTGACACGGTAGCGAAGAGCGATTCCGCCTAGCGTCTCGCCTCTGGCAACGAAGTGCTCAACGAAGGTCACCCGCTGCCGGGCTGGGAGCTCGGCGTAGGCCGCTGCCGTCATGGTGCCGTGTCCAGCGGGGAGACGCACGATGGAGCGGGTTCCCGGAGGCGTAGCGAGCCGGAGATACTGGGGATTCAGCTCGCGGATCGCGGCCACGGTGGTATCGGCCAGACGTGCGAGCACGTCGAGCCCAGTCATGTCGGGCACGATGATCGAATCATAGGCCGCGGGGTGGACCGTCCCCATCCGAAAGCCGTAGCGGGCCGGCTGCTTCGCGATCAGCGCGGCCGCGATCAGCTTCGGTACGTAATCCTTGGTCTCCCGACGGAGCAGCTTGGTATCGTAGAGCCGGAAGAAGGTGGCATCGGAGTTGGGCGAGTCGCTCTCGTCATCAGGTAACCGCCCCAGGCCGCGCGACACCTTGCCCGACCCCGCGTTGTACGCGGCGGCCGCCAGATACAGTGACTTGAACCGGCGATTGAGATCACGGAGATGACGCGCGGCGGCGTCAGTGGCGCGGATGGGGTCCCGGCGCTCGTCCACCCAGGAGTCCACCCGAAGACCGTATCCCTTACCCGTCGCCTTCATGAACTGCCACATCCCCACCGCCTTGGCTCGACTGGTGGCGGTGTTGGAGAAACCGCTTTCGATCAGGGCGAGGTACACCAGATCGCCGGGGAGGTCCTCCCGCTGGAGCCGCTCCCGGATCATCGCTTCGTACCTGGGCATGCGGGTCAGCCAGATCGCCATCCGTTCGCGTCCGCGCCCCTGAAAGAAGTCCAGGTAGTACCGCACCCGGTCGTGGCTGTTGAAGGTTTCGACGTCGATGTCCCAGGTGACTGCGGCCGCGAGCTCCTCGGCTCCGCCGGGGACGACGGCCTCGGCGCTGGCATCACCGGACTTGTCCCCAACCTCGTCGCCGTCTGGATGAGCCTCAGCCAACTCCTCGAGCACCGCCTCATCGGCGGCCGAATCAGCGGCGACCTTCAGCTCCGCGACGGTGTCGGCAACCAGAAGCGCGGAGTCCGCGGCGGGCACCTGGAGAGAACTATCGGCCGTCGATCCGGGACCAAAGACCGTGCGTGGAGACGAAGAGGGATTGCCCATGAGCGGCGAGGGAGACGACGCTGGGGTAACTGGAGGCGCCGAACCCGGCCCCCCGCACCCGGTGAGGAGAGCCAAGATC
>JBKJZM010000084.1:0-29050 GCA_046715295.1 Gemmatimonadales bacterium
TCGTAGATCGGCACCTCGTTCCGCTGCAAACGCGCGATCTTGTCCGCATCCACATCCACACAGGTAACGTCGTTACCCGTCTCAGCCAGGCAGGCTCCGGCCACCAACCCGACATAACCGCTTCCGATCACCGCCACGTGCATGTCAAGCCTCTATCGGTAGTGCGTTGCGCGTGTCGACCACGAGCCTCGCGTGGCGCTTGATCATCCGGTAGTCCACCGCGGAATGAACGGTGACCACCATGACGCAGTCGGCCGCGGCCACCAGCTCCGGTGTCAGCTCCACTGAACGGAACTCCTGCCCGTCCTCGCGAAAGCGGGGCACGTGGGGGTCAAAGTAGCTCACCCGGGCACCCTGCCCTTCGAGCAGCCGGATGATGTCGAGGGCAGGACTCTCCCGGATGTCTTCGATATCCCGCTTGTACGCCACGCCCAGCACGAGCACCGAGGCTCCCTGCACCGCCTTGCCCTGGCCATTGAGGGCCTCGGACAGCTTCCGAACCCAGAACATAGGCATTTCGGTATTCAGCTCGCCCGCAAGGTCGATGAACCGGGTCTTGTAGTTGAGCCCCCGCATCTTCCAGGCAAGGTAGTGAGGATCGATCGGAATGCAGTGGCCACCCAGCCCGGGGCCGGGCAGGAATTTCATGAAGCCGAACGGCTTGGTTGCGGCGGCCTCGATCACTTCCCAGACGTTGACCCCGAGCTTGTCGCAGACGATGGCCATCTCGTTCACCAGCCCGATATTCACACTCCGGAAGGTGTTCTCCAGGAGCTTGACCAGCTCCGCCGCCTCCGTCGTGGATACCGGGACCAGAGTGTCGATCGCAGGCTGGTAGAGCGCCACTGCCACCGCCCGGCAGTCTGCGGTGATTCCCCCTACCACCTTGGGTGTGTTGCGCGTGCCGTAGTTCCGGTTCCCTGGGTCTACCCGTTCCGGGCTGAAGGCCAGGAAGAAGTCCTGCCCCACCTTCAACCCCGTGCTTTCGAGGGCGGGCAGCATGATCTCCCGCGTGGTACCGGGATAGGTCGTGCTCTCCAGCACGATGGCCTGCCCCCGTCGCAGCCGCTTCTTCACCGCCTCGGTGGCTGCCACGATGAAGCTGACGTCAGGGTCCTTAAACTTCGAGAGCGGGGTCGGGACACAGATCGAGATGGCGTCCGGCTCCGACAGCCGTGCCATGTCGGTGGTGGAGCTGAAGCGGCCACACTCCATGGCCCGCTGCAGCTGCGCGTCGGTGACGTCCTTGACGTGCGAGCGCCCCTCGTTGAGCCCCTCCACGACGTTGGCGTTGACGTCGAATCCGAGAACCCGATAGCCGGCACGAGCCAGCTCGACCGCCAGGGGCAGGCCCACGTAGCCCAGTCCGACGATCCCGAAGAGGATCTGACGGCGCTCGGCCTTGGCGATCAGGTCCTGGGTAACGCTCATGCGGCGTAGCTCATCGGTAGAAGGATTGCACGGTCTCGATCACTGCGTCCTGCTGCGCTCGCGTAAGCTCGGGGTAGATCGGCAGAGAGAGTACCGAATCCATCGCGGTCTCGGTGACCGGGAGACTCCCGCGGCGGTAATTCAAGTGGGCAAAGCACGGCTGCAAATGCAGCGCGAGCGGGTAGTACACCGCGTGCCCGATACCCCTGGCCTTCAAGTAGGCCTGCAGCTCATCCCGGCGCGGCACCCGGAGCGTGTACTGATGAAAGATGTGCTCGTTGGCCGGGTCGACGTGTGGAGGACAAATATCCGGGTGGCCGCTGAATGCCGCCGTATAGCGGGCCGCATTGCGTTTGCGCGCTTCATTCCACGCCGGCAGGTGCGGCAGCTTGGCCAACAGCACTGCGGCTTGCAGCGAATCCAGGCGGCTATTGGTGCCCACCTCTTCATGGAGGTATTGCCGGGATCCTCCGTGCAACCGGAGACGCCCTAGCCGCTCGGCCAGTGCATCGTCCTGCGTCACCATCAAGCCGGCGTCGCCCCAGGCCCCGAGGTTCTTGGTGGGGAAGAAGGAGAGCGTACCCACGGTTCCCAGCTCGCCGGACATGCGCCACGTGCCGGCGATCTTCCGTCGGGCACCAATGGACTGAGCCCCGTCCTCGATCACCGGCAGCCCATGACGGGCCGCGATGGCCCCAATCTCTTCCATGGCCGCCAGTTGGCCGAAGAGATGCACTACGATGATCCCCCGGGTGCGGGGAGTGATAGCCGCCTCGATTGCCCGCGGTGAAATGTTGAAGGTAGCGGGGTCGGTGTCGACGAAAACCGGCGTGCCCCCGGCGTTGTGGATGGCGCCCGCCGTGGCGAAGAACGTGAAGGCAGTGGTAATCACCTCGTCGCCGGCCCGCAGGTCCAGGGCCTTGAGCGGCAGCAGCAGAGCATCGGTGCCGCTGGCGCAGGCGATCCCGTGCTTGGCGTGAGACAGTCGCGCGATCTCGGTCTCGAGCCGGCCGACCTCGGGGCCCATGATGAAGCCCTGCCGCTCGATGACACCCATCATGGCCGCAAGCACGTCGTCCTTGATGGTCTGGTACTGGGCGACAAGGTCAAGCAGGGGTACGTTCACCGGAGACCCTGTAGGAGGGGAGAGGACCGAACCTTCGGCAGCCAGAGAAGTTAGCCCAGTGGACGGGGTGGGTCAATCTGGCGCAGAAGCCCGTCTGCTTCGTGATAGGAGGCGCCGCAGGCACTGCACGCGGCCCGCCCCTCCCTGGGCTGGAGCCGGACCCCGCACTGGCACATCCACCCCACCCGCCTGGCCGGCACTCCGACCATCAGGGCAAATGGGGGCACATCACTCCGAACCACCGCGCCGGCCCCGATAAAGCTGTATTCGCCCAGGGTCACGCCGCAGAGGATCGTCGCATTGGCCCCGATCGAGGTCCCCCGGCGAACCAGGGTTCGCTGGTACTCGGACTTGCGGGACACATGGCTCCGCGGATTGACCACATTGGTGAAGACACAGCTGGGTCCGCAGAAGACGTCGTCGTCCAGCACGACCCCCTCATAGATGGACACGTTGTTCTGCACTTTCACGTTGTTGCCTAGCCGCGCGCCCGGCATGACCACGACGTTCTGACCCAGGTTGCAGCGCTCGCCGATGACGGCTCCCGGCATGACGTGGCAGAAATGCCAGATCTTCGTGCCGGGGCCGATCACGGCACCGTCATCGACGTAGGCGGATTCGTGGACGAAGTAGTCGGGCATAGGCATCCTAAAGGCGGGTCACTGTTCACCGTTAACGCTGTTCAGGTACTCCCCCCTCGAGCCAATCAGCTTGACCTCCGGATCCAAACGCACCCCGAACTTCTCCTCTACGATCTTCTGCGCGTGCTCGATAAGCGCCCGCACGTCCGCCGCGGTGGCCGCGCCGGTGTTGACGAAGTAGTTCGCGTGCATCGGTGAGACCTGGGCCCCACCGATATTGAAACCCTTGAGTCCGGCGGCCTCGATGAGCTGGCCAGCCGTGCGATCTCCGCCCGCCTGCTTCCAGCTCGGCCCCGCCGGATTTTTGAAGACGCTGCCACAGCACGGCTGGTTGAACGGCGTGCCCCGCTGGCGCCACTCGAACATCTCCGCGATGGCCTCATCCAGCTGCGGCTGGTCCTGCTGGCGCAGGCGCACCGTGGCCTCCAGCACGATCCGGCCCTGGAGTCCACTGCGCCGGTAGGTGAACGGGATATCGCGCCGCGCGAGCACGGCGTCTTTTCCGGTCTGATCGACCACCGTCACCCGCTCGACGATTTCGGACCAGTCACCGCCGTGACACCCCGCATTCATGTACACCCCCCCGCCAACGCTGCCCGGCACCCCCACGAAGATGTGCAGGCCGGCAAAGCCGGCCTCCGCAGTGCGTCGTGCGGCGATCGGGGCTGGCAGGCCCGCGCCTACCGTCCAGTCGTCACCGTTGCGCTTCAGCCCGTCGAGCCCTTTGCCCAGACGGATGACCAGGGCATCCAGCCCCTGGTCCGGGAGCAGGAGGTTGGACCCGAGTCCGATGGCAAACCACGGTACGCCCGCTTCCGCGGCAAGCGTCAACGCGGCTCCGACGTCTTCCGGGGACGCCGGCAGGAGGACCGTAGCCGGGCCACCGATCCGATAGGTCGAATAGCGTCCCACCGGCTCCGCCTCCCGCACCTGCCCGGCCACGCGACCGCGAAGAGCCTGCACGAATTTCGGATCCCGAGCGGTCAACCGGTCCACTCCGGCGACATCTCCCGCGCCATGGCGTGCCACTCCTGTAACGACCGCACATCGCCGGCCCGGCTCCGGAGCGCGATGATGGCGTCGCAGGCCGCCGAGGCCGCCGACAACGTCGTGGTGTAGGGAACCCGATGCTGCAGCGCGGCCCGGCGGATGGCGTAGTCGTCTTGTTGGGTCAGCTTCCCGAGGGGTGTGTTGATCAGCAGCTGGATTTGACCCGAGACCAGGAGGTCGATGGCGTTGGGACGACCCTCGTACACCTTGAGGACTCGCTCGGTCGGAATCCCGCGCGCTCTCAGATATCGCGCGGTCCCTTCGGTCGCCAGCACTCGGAAGCCGAGCCCGTGAAACCGCCGCGCGATTGGGACCAGGTTGGCCTTGTCGTGGTCATTCACGGTTACGAATACCGAGCCTTCGAGCGGAAGAGCGCCGTCAGCCGAAATCTGCGCCTTGGCGAAGGCCATCCCGAACGAATCGGCTATTCCCATGACCTCGCCAGTCGAGCGCATTTCCGGCCCCAGAATGAGATCGACGCCCTGCAGCTTGCTGAACGGGAAAACGGCCTCTTTGACCGCCACGTAGGGCTGCAGTACGTCGTCGTGCAGGCCAAGCTCCTCGAGTGTCTTGCCCACCATCACCGCCGCCGCGAGGCTGGCCAGTGCCACTCCGGTTGTCTTGGAGACGAACGGCACCGTGCGGGAGGCGCGCGGGTTGACCTCGAGCACGTAGACCACGCCATTCTTGATGGCGAATTGTACGTTGAGCAGTCCCACCACCCCCAGGCGTTCGGCGAAGGCCCGGGTATGTCGCCGCATCTCTTCCACTTGGTCTTCGGTAATCAGGTAGGGCGGCAGAACGCAGGCTGAATCGCCGGAGTGGATGCCCGCGTCCTCGATATGCTGCATTACCCCACCTATCACGCACCGGCTCCCGTCTGCGATGGCGTCGACGTCGGCCTCGAAAGCGTCCTCCAGGAAGCTGTCGATGAGGACTGGATGTTCCGGCGACACCCGGGCGGCTCGCTCGAAGTAATTACGCAGCGAGCTGTCGTCGTACACGATCTCCATCGCCCGGCCCCCAAGAACGTACGAGGGTCGGACCAGCACCGGGTAGCCGACGCGAGCGGCGACCGCCACCGCCTCGTCGACTGACAGGGCCACACCGCTGGGCGGCTGGGCCACACCGAGCTCCCGGGTGATCGCCTCGAATTTGCCGCGGTCTTCCGCCAGATCGATGGCCTCGGACGAGGTACCCAGGATGCGCACTCCTTCGCGCTCCAGGGCCCGGGCTAGGCGGAGCGGCGTTTGACCGCCGAGCTGAACGACGACGCCGATCGGTTGCTCCACCGCGACCACCTCGAGCACGTCCTCCAACGTGAGGGGCTCGAAGTAAAGGGCGTCTGAGATATCGAAGTCGGTAGACACCGTCTCCGGGTTGGAGTTCACCATCACGGTACGGTAACCCATCTCTCGAAAGGCCAAGGCAGCCCGCACGCAGCAGTAGTCGAACTCGACACCCTGCCCGATCCGGTTGGGGCCGCTGCCCAGGATCAGCACGGTCTGCTCACCGCTGGGTCGCGCTTCGTTCTCCTCGTCGTACGAGGAGTACATGTACGGGGTGGAGGAGGGGAACTCTCCGGCACAGGTGTCCACCGTCTTATAAGCCGGACGAATCCCGAGTCGATGGCGTTCGGCACGCATGGCGGCCTCGGGGGTGCCTCTAAGATCGGCGAGCTGCCGGTCGGAGAAACCCAGCCGCTTCATCTTCAGCAGGTGTCCGCGCTGCTCTTCGTCTCTCGACTTGGCCTCGGTCTTCCTGCCCCGCTGCCCCGCCGCCTCGCTGTCGCGCCACTCCTTCTCCGCCTCCAACAGCTCCTCGAGCTGATACAGAAACCAGGGATCGATCCCGGTCCGCTCCGCTATGGCCAGGACCGGTACGCCGAGCTGAAGCGCGTATTTGATTTGAAAGATCCGCTCGGGTGTGGGGGTTCGGATGGCGGCCAGAACCGCCTCCCGGCTGGTATCCTGCAGCCGGTCGTCACCGGGAGTGGCGCCCGTCACCCACCCCGATCGATCCACCTCCAGCCCCCGGAGGCCTTTCTGGAAGGCTTCCTTGAAGGTGCGTCCGATGGCCATCACCTCACCGACCGACTTCATCTGGGTGGTCAGTGTGGGGTCGGCCGCCGGAAATTTCTCGAACGCGAAGCGAGGAATCTTTACCACGACATAGTCGAGCACCGGCTCGAACGACGCGGGCGTGGTCTTGGTGATGTCGTTGGGGAGCTCGTCCAGGCGGTATCCCACCGCCACCTTGGTCCCGATGCGGGCGATCGGGAAGCCGGTGGCCTTGGAGGCCAGGGCCGAGGAGCGGGACACCCGCGGGTTCATCTCGATGACCAGCTGCTCACCGGTGGCGGGACTTACCGCGAACTGGATATTGCAGCCGCCGGCGGCCACCCCGATCTCCCGGATGATGCGGATGGCGGCATCCCGCATCATTTGGTACTCCCGGTCGGTCAGCGTCATGACCGGGGCAACGGTGATCGAATCCCCGGTGTGCACGCCCATGGGATCGAGATTTTCGATCGAACAGACGATCACCACATTGTCGGCGCTGTCCCGCATGACCTCAAGCTCGAACTCCTTCCAGCCGATAACGCTCTGCTCGACCAGCACCGAGCCCACAGGCGAGAGGTCGAGTCCGCGCCGAATCAGGGTCTCGAACTCCTCCCGATTGTACGCGATGCCGCCGCCCGATCCCCCCAGGGTAAAAGACGGGCGCAGGATGGCGGGATAGCCGGTTGACTCGACCGTTTCGAGCGCCTCTTCCACGCTCCTGACCGTGCGGCCTTCCGGCGTGGCGAACCCTAGACGCCGCATGGCCTGGGCGAACTCCTCCCGGTCCTCAGCCAGACGGATGGCTCGCTCGTTGGCCCCGATCAGCTCAACCCCGAAGCGCTCCAGCGTCCCATCATGCTGGAGCGCCATGGCCACGTTGAGCGCGGTCTGACCCCCCATTGTGGGCAGCAGCGCCTGCGGCCGCTCCCGCTCGATCACCTTGGCCACCCACTCCGGCGTGACCGGCTCGATGTAGGTCCGGTCGGCCAACTCGGGATCGGTCATGATCGTGGCCGGATTCGAGTTGACCAGAACCACCCGGTAACCCTCTTCCTTCAGCGCCTTGACTGCCTGGGTTCCGGAGTAGTCGAACTCGGCCCCCTGGCCGATCACGATCGGTCCGGAACCGATCAGGAGAATGGTTTTCAGGTCAGTGCGCTTGGGCATCGATCAGATCCGAGATGGACTTCTCGAGAGCAATGGTAGGGTACCACCCGGTGTGCTGCCGTATCTTGCTGATATCGGCAACCAGGTGCCGCGCATCCCGCCGAGGGTGGGCCGATGGCACGAGCCGAGCATCCTGGTGGAGTCTGGCGGTCAACATGGCGAAGAGCTCACCGAAGGTGACGGCGCGACCCGCGGCAAGATTATAGGTCTCGCCGGGGTGCCCACGACTCAGCAGCGCAAGGTACCCCCCGACGACATCCCGCACATCCATGAAGTCCCGCACAATACTGGAATCCCCTTCGACGGTTTTCTGTCCGGCCCGCAGCTCGCTGATCCACTTGTTCAAAACTCGATTTTCCTGATAGCCCGGACCGGTGGCAGGAAAGGGCCGAACTACGATAACCCGAAGGTCCCATTCGTCCCTCGCCTGGGCTGCCGCGATCTCACCTCCCAGCTTGGTGGCACCATAGACGTTGAGGGGGCGGGGCATCTCCGACTCGGCCCGCGGCCTTCCTTCCCCCTCGCCGTACACTTCCGCGCTCGAAGCCACGATCACGAGCGGATCAGATCCCTTCTTTTCTCGCTGGTCCTTCACGGCGGCCAGAAGCCGCGCGGTGCCCCCCGCGTTGACGTTCCAGGCTAAACCCGGATCCTTATTCGCGTCGCGTGAGTAGGACACCGCCGCAAGGTGAATGATCGCTTCCGGCTCCACATCCACCGCCTCACGAACCGACTCGGCACTGCAGAGCTCGAGCGAAACCACCGGGACCTTCTTTGCCCAATCGGCGATGTCGGCGTCGGCCGTGCTGCGCGTCGCTACTACCTCGTGCCCGGCATCCAATAGCGTCCGAACGAGCCGCTTGCCGATAAATCCATGGGCCCCCGTCACCAGCACCTTCACGCAGGGCTCACTTACGCGGGCTCAGGCGCTCGAGATCGGCGTCCACCATCATCGCCACCAGCTCGTGAAACCCGACTTTGGGAGTCCAACCCAGCTCCCGGCCAGCCTTGGAGGGATCCGCCAGGAGCATGTCGACCTCGGCGGGGCGCATGTACCTGGGGTCGGTAACCACATGGTCTTGCCAGTTGAGTCCCACGTGGCCGAATGCCGCCTCTACCAGCTCGCGGACGCTGTGCGTCTGACCGGTGCCGATCACGTAGTCTTGCGGCGTGGGCTGCTGGAGCATGCGCCACATCGCATCGACGTAATCGCCGGCGAAGCCCCAGTCACGCCGGGCGTCGAGGTTTCCCAGCCGGAGCTCCCGCGACCGGCCCAGCTTGATCCGGGCAACCGCGTCAGTCACCTTGCGGGTGACGAACTCGATTCCCCGCCGGGGAGACTCGTGGTTGAAGAGGATCCCGCTCACTGCGTAGAGATTGTACGACTCCCGGTAATTCACCGTGATCCAGTGGCCGTAGACCTTGGCGACCCCGTACGGTGAACGGGGATAGAAGGAGGTGGTCTCGCGCTGGGGGGTCTCGGTCACTCGCCCGAACATCTCGGACGAGCTCGCCTGATAGAACCTGGCGCTCGGATGAACAAGCCTGACCGCCTCCAGTATCCGGGTGACGCCAAGCGCGGTGAACTCTCCGGTGAGGACCGGTTGGGTCCAGGAGGTCGGCACGTAAGATTGTGCGGCGAGGTTGTACACCTCATCCGGCCGAGTGTCCTGCAATACCACCGTGAGTGAGTGCTGGTCGAGCAGATCGGCCGCCACAACCTCGATGCGGTCCAGCAAATGCTCGATCCGCTCGTAGCTATGGTGGCTGGTGCGACGCACGACGCCTACCACCTCGTAGCCCTTCGAAAGGAGAAGCTCCGCGAGGTAGGAGCCGTCCTGGCCGGTGACACCAGTGATCAGCGCTTTAGGCACGGTCGGCGAACGTCTGAGGTTGTGTCATGGAGCCTGGCTCGCTAGTTTTATGGGCTTTCCGCGTTACGAACATGAGATAGGGGTAGAGCTTATGGCACGGGTATGCGCCCTCTGCGCTAAGGGGCCGGTTACCGGCAACAACGTCAGTCACGCGAACAACCGGAGCAAGCGGCGCTGGTATCCGAACCTGCAGACGGTGCGGGTGCTGGTTGAGGGTGCGCCGAAACGCATTCGGGTGTGCACGCAGTGCCTGAAGAGTAACCGGATCAAGAAGGCCAGCTGAGTCCGCTGCGGGCACGCAAGCCGGGGGAACCGGCAGGCCTGAAAAAAGGGGACCCGAAGGTCCCCTTTTTCTTTACGGGCTCACGACTCCTACTCAGCAAGCAGCTCGATCCGTGCGACATCGGCACCATCGCCCACCCGGTGCCCCATCTTGAGTATGCGGGTGTAGCCACCCGGACGGGCGGCGAAGCGCGGCCCGATCTCGGCGAACAGCCGGCCCAGGATCTCACGATCCTTGATTCGGCGCCCGACCAGCCGGCGGGAGTGCAGATCGCCCCGCCGGGCCATGGTGATCAGCTTCTCGGCAAACGGCCGCAGCTCCTTTGCCTTGGCTTCGGTGGTGATGACCCGGCCGTGAGCAAACAGGCTGGTAGCCATGTTGTTCAGCATTGCCCGCTTGTGAGTCGAGGTACGGGAGAGCTGGCGACCCTTGGCGCGATGCCGCATTAGAGCCCCTCGCCCCCCCCGGTCGAGGGCTGTACCACCGGAGCAACTCCCGGCCGCACAATCCGAAGCTCCAGGTCGATCTCCTCGAAGCCCATACCGAAGTTGAGCCCCTCCCGCTGCAGCAGCTCGGCGATTTCGCTCAGCGCCTTCTCGCCCACGTTCTTCACTTTGAGCAGGTCGTCCTCGGAGAACTCCACCAGGTCTTTGAGCGTCCGGATGTTCGAGTTTTTGAGCGAGTTGAGCGACCGGACGGACAAGCCGAAGTCATCGATCGGGCGGCCCAGGCGCTGGCGCAGGTTGCTGCCGGCCCCGCCGGCCCCGGCCAAGCCCGAGTCGCGCATGGTCGGCACCTTGCCGAAATCCACGAAGTACTGGAAGTGCACCTGAGCCAGAGCGGCAGCGTAGGCGATGGCGTCTTCCGGCGTGATGGTGCCGTTGGTCTCCACCGACACGGTCAGCCGGTCGTAGTCGGTCCGCTGTCCCACGCGGGTTTCGGCCACGGTGAAGTTGGCCCGGCGGACCGGATTGTAGATGGCGTCGATACGGACCAGGTCGATCGGCAGCGACCGGTCGGCCGGGTGCATCTCGGCTTCCACGTAGCCGCGACCCTTGTTGACATAGAGCTCCATGCTCACGTCGCGGTCGTCCTGCAGCGTAAAGAGCAGATGATCCGGATTCTTGACCGACACGGAGCCATGCTCCTGGATGTCGCGGGCGTAGACCGGTCCCGCGCCCTCGCGGCGGATGTGCAGTACCGCGTCGTCAACGTCCTCGGCCAGCACCAGGGTCAGCGCCTTGAGACGCTGGACGATCTGATGCACGTCCTCCAGCACGCCTTGCACGGTCTGGTGCTCGTGCACCACGCCGTCGAGCCGGAAGCCCCACACCGCACTCCCCCGGAGCGACGACAGAAGCAGGCGGCGCAGGGAGTTGCCCAGGGTGTAGCCGAAGCCACGCTCCAGCGGCTGGAGACGGAACTCGGCGGCATTCGGATTGTCGTCCCGCTTCGTCATTTCGACGAGATGCGGACGAACCAGGCCAGTCAGGTCAATGGTCATGGTCACTTCGAGTAGAGCTCGACGATGAGCTGTTCTTGTGCGTTGATCGGGATCATTTCCCGGGTGGGCCGCTCCAGCAGCCGGCCCGCCGCCTTTTCGTTATCCACCGAGAGCCACGACACGGGCTGGCCCCGCGCGGCGCTCTCCTGCGCCACCTTGACCGCCACCAGCTCGCGGCTGGCCGGCGCCATTCGGACCTCTTCGCCTTTGGCCACCCGGTAGGAGGCAACGTCCACCCGCCCGCCGTTGACTTCGACGTGCCCATGGCTGATCAGCTGGCGCGCCGCCTTGCGGCTGGAGGCGAAGCCCAGGCGATATACGATGTTGTCGAGCCGGGTCTCGAGGGCCACCAACAGGTTGGTGCCCTTCACGCCGGGCTCACCGGTGACGCGCTCGAAGGTGTTGCGGAACTGCTGCTCGGAGAGTCCGTACATCCGCTTGACCTTCTGCTTCTCGCGCATCTGCTTGGCATACTCGGACGTCTTGCGCGGGCGGCCACCGCTCTGGCCATGCTGGCCCGGCGGATAGGCGCGGCGCTCGACTGGGCACTTCTCGGTGAGACACTTGGTGCCCTTGAGGAACAGCTTGGTCGCTTCCCGGCGGCACAGGCGGCAGCTGGGGCCAACGTATCGGCTCATGGTTACACCCTCCGCTTTTTCGGCGGCCGGCAGCCGTTATGCGGAATTGGAGTGACGTCGCGGATCGAGACTACCCTGAGCCCGACCGATGCCAGGGCCTGAATAGCGGACTCGCGGCCGCTGCCGGGGCCCTGTACCCGCACGTGCACCCGGCGAAGACCCAGGTTCATGGCCTCGCGCCCGCAATTTTCCGCGGCGACGGTGGCCGCGAAGGGGGTCGACTTCTTGGAACCCTTGAACCCGGCCTTCCCGGCCGAACCCCACGCCAGAGTGTTGCCCCGGAGGTCGGTGATGGTAATGAGCAGGTTGTTAAAGGTGGCCGAGATGTGAGCGATGCCCTCGGACTCGACCACTTTCTTCGATTTCTTGACGCTGGGCGCCTTCGCGGGAGCCGGAGCGGGAGCAGTCATTACTTCTTCGTCACTTTCTTCTTGCCGGCGATGGCACGCCGTGGACCCTTTTTGGTCCGGGCGTTGGTGTGAGTCCGCTGGCCGCGAACCGGAAGGCCCCGGCGATGCCGAATGCCGCGATAGCTGCCGATATCCATCAGCCGCTTGATGTTCATGGCGACTTCGGTCCGGAGCGCGCCCTCGACTTTGACCGAGCGCTCGATCATCTGGCGCAGCCGGGCTACCTCGGAGTCGGAGAGGTCACGCACCCGGGTATCGGGGCTGACACCGGTCTCGCCGAGGATGCGGCTGCTGGTGGGCCGGCCGATGCCGAAGATATAGGTGAGCGCAATCTCCACCCGTTTCTCGCGTGGGAGGTCCACGCCTGCGATGCGTGCCATGATTAGCCTTGCCGCTGTTTGTGCTTGGGATTGCGCTTGCAGATGATGCGGACGACGCCCTGTCGCTTGATGACTTTGCAATGCTCGCAAATCGGCTTCACGCTGGAACGAACCTTCACTCGTCTCTCCTGGGCCGGGTTTCGGGAGTAGCTAACCAATATAGAAGGCCTCGGGAGGAGACACAAGTGAAAGCCTGGTCCTTACCTAACTGACCACTCGAAGCTCCACCAGCTTCCAGCCGTCGGGGTCCAGCCGGTAACCCAGCAGGAGAACCTGGCTCCGCACGTCCTGGGTTCCCGTGACCCGATAGCGGCGCTGCAACTCCACATAACCCCGCCCCGGCTCCACCTCCCGCGCGGCCCGAATCAGGACCTCGACCTCCTGAGCCGACGCAAGGAAATCGGCCAGAAGCGCTGCCGCCTGCGCCGGTCCCAGCGCCACCGATGGATCGGCGCCGGGCAACTGGAGCAGGAGCCTCGGGCTGACCGCGATGAGGACTGCCGGGTCGTGGGCGAGCCAGGCACTGCGGGCGAGCTCCGCGGCCTGGTCCAGCCCGCTCGTCTGCGCTCGCCCAGTTGTGGGAAGGAGGGCTAGCGACAGGGCCAGGGCCATCAGGAGCCGATGCAACGCGCCTCCTCCATAAAGCCCTCGAAGGCCGCGGCCGGATCGGAGGCCTGCAGCACCGGGCGGCCGATGACGAGATGGGTGGCCCCGTTGGCCACGGCGTCCCTGGCGGTAGCTATCCTGGCCTGATCAGCAGCGGCGTCGGTCCGCCGGCGTATGCCCGGCACGACGATGCGGAGTTCCGGGCCCAGCAGCCGGCGCAGGCTCGACACCTCCTGTGGGGAGCAGACCACGCCCTGAAGACCAGCTTCCGCCGCCACCCGGGCGAGCCGTTCCGCCTCATGGGCGATGTCCGCCTCGCTCCGCCCCAGCGCCCGCGCATAACCGGCCGGGTCGTGCGAGGTGAGAACCGTCACGCCTACCAGCGAGAGCTCGCCGCCGGCGGCCACCACGGCCGCCTCCAGCATCGCCCGTCCACCGAGCGTGTGCACCGTGGCCATCCCGACCCCGATCTCACGCGCGGCGGTCACGGCACCGGCGACGGTATTGGGGATGTCGTGCCACTTGAGATCGAGGAAGACACTCAGGCCTCGAGCAGTCAGCTGACGGACGAAGTCGGGGCCCTCCCGGGTCATCAGGATGGAGCCCACCTTGACCCATTGGAGCGCGGGCAGCTGGTCGAGCAAGCGCAAGGCGTCGGCGCCGCGCGGTGTGTCCAGGGCGAGGATCAATTCAGCCATTGTCCCGCTCCAGGTCCGCGACGATTCGCTGGGGCAGCCGGGGATCTGCCAAGGCACCGGTGCCGACGGCCACCAGCGCCGCCCCCACCTTCAGATATTGGCGCACGTCGTCCGCTGAGCGGACCCCGCCCACCCCGATGACCGGAGTCGTCCCGACACGCTCCACGATCCGGGCAACGGCCAGGACACCCACCGGCAGGAGCCCGGGCCCACTCACTCCTCCATTGCCATTACCGAGACGGACCCGGCTGTGCTCTCCGAAGAGCAGTCCAGGCATGGTGTTCACCGCGCTGATGGCATCGGCCCCGGCATCGCGCGCGGTTACAGCCATCGCCGCGATGTCCGGCAGCACCGGGGACAGCTTTGCGATGAGCGGCAGCCGGGTCCGGCTTCGGCAGAGTGTCACGATGCGATGGACACACGCCGGGTCGGAGCCGAACTCGATGCCGCCGGCCCGGGTGTTGGGACAGGAAAGGTTGAGCTCGAAAGCGGTGATCCCCGGACTGCCATCGAGCTCGGCGACGACATCACCGTACTCTTCCACCGTGAACCCCACGACATTCACCAGCAGGCGGGCCCGGGTCAGCCGCGAAGCTATCCAGGGGAGATACTCTTCCCGGACGCGCACGACTCCGGGATTGGCCAGCCCCACGGAGTTGAGCATGCCTCCCGGAAACTCGGCCACCCGGGGCGCCGCGTTGCCATCGCGCGGCTCCCGCGACACCGCCTTGGTGACCAGACCGCCGAGACGCTCGAGGTCGAGAACTCCATCCAGCTCTTTTCCGAAACCAGCCGTGCCGGCAGCTAGAAGAAGGGGATTTTGAAACCGCTGGCCGAACAGCTCGCGGGAGAGATCCTGGGGGCGCACTACGGTTCGAGGGCCGGCTTGTTCGGTGCCGGCCGGGGCCGCTGAGGCGCGGGTCTGTCGTCGCCCTCGACCGGTGCCGGGCGAGCGGGCACGCCGGGCTTTCCGGGCATCCCGGGCCGGGCAGCGTCCCCCTGGGGCGCTGCCTGTGCGCTGGCAAAGGCACCAAGGGAGTCCTCCAGCTGTCGGTACGCCGAACCTTCGTCGCCCCGAATCATGGCCAGGTATGGGCTCGTGAAGTAACGCGCCTCGAGCAAGGCTCTGGCCGAGTCGGCCCACTCCGGGTTCACCTGCTGAGCCGCAAGGGCCGCCTTCGGAGCATAGGGTGACTCGGGCCATTCCCGCAGGATCCGTTGAAAGAGTCCCTCCGCCAGGTGGGGAGCGATCAAAGAGTCACGGGCAGCTTCGGCCGCGAGAAACAGTCGAAGATCTCCCTGGGGGGACCCCGGCGTCACCGAGGCTGTAGCGGTGAGAATACCGGCCGCCGTGTTGCCGAGCCGGGTCAGTTCGCTCGCGACGTTCGGGTGGCGTCCTGCTTCGCCGCGTAACGACTGGATCAGGGGAGACAGACCTTGGGGCTGACTCACTCCACGAAGATCCAGGCGGACGAGGTGCAGCCTCGCCCACCCAGCCGCTTCTCCGGAGCCCCCTATCTCGACCGCCTCCCGAAAGCGGCTCCGAGCACGTGCCGTATCCCGGCCGATTAGCCTGACGCCATCCTCGAGCAGCCAGCGCGTTTGCGTATCGGCCGAGCGGCCCGGCATTCGGCGAACCCGATCGACCAGACTCGATGCGGTGGAGGGATCCTGCTCCCCTAGACTTGTCAGCAGCGAGTCCCATGGTTGGGCGGTGTCGCCTCGAGCCACCAGCGAGTCTGCCAGGGCCATCGCTTCGGGAACCCGCCCGTCCCCTGCCAGCGAAAGGAGACGCTCAGGCACCGCGCGCGGCTCCCGAGATCCGTCCAGCACGGTCAATGCTTCCTGGTACCGACCCGCGTGGCGCAGAGTCTGGGCTCGCTGAAACCGCGCTTCAGACCGCCGGCCGGAGCTCTTGCTTTCGGTCACTTGGGCAAACGCCGCGTCGGCGGCCGCTATATTGCCCATGGATACCTGGCACCGGCCAGTCGCCAGCCAGGCATCCTCGGTGAGATCGGTACCGACCGTGGCCACCGTCACCCGGCCCAGCGGACCGAGCGCCTGTTCGCACTGGCCCAGCCGCGCCAACGCCAGGCCTCTCAGGATTGCGGCCTCTTCCGCGTACTTACTCCTGGGATGGCGCACCACCACCGATTCGGCCTTGGTGGCGACCTGACCCCAGAGATTGTTCGCCTCGAAGGTGCGCCCTTCGCGCTCCGCCTTCCGGGCAGAGTTGGCCAGCCGGTTCGCGTTATACATCCCGTTGTAGTACACGCAACCGCCCAGGAGACTCGCAGCGAGCCCGGCGTGGAGCAGCGCCATCGGAAGAGCCCGGCGCTCACTCATTGCCGCACTCCCGAGTCCCGGGCCTGGCTCGTCTTACGCTCGTACTCCAGCAGATAGGACACGATGGCATCGGCCAGGGCAGCGGCCATGGCTTTCTGACTGGACCTGGTGGTGAGGAACTGGCCATCCTGCGGGTTCGTGCTGTACCCCAGCTCCACCAGGATGGCTGGCCGGCGGGCAGTAGTCAGCACCATGAAACCGGCCTGCTTGACCCCCCGGCTCTCGCCGGTATGCACGGTCTTGAGGGTGCGCTGGACCAGCTCGGCCGCGCGGGCGGACTCGCGCAGGTGCTCGTTAAGCTGCAGATCTTTCAGGATGAAGTCGATTCCCACCTCGCGGTCAGCGGGGGCCCCGCCGCCCTCGAAGCGCACCGCTTCGTTCTCCATTCTGGCCACGCGGGCGGCATCCTCGGTTTTCGCCTCGGCGAGGAAGTAGGTCTCGAAGCCACGGATGTCGGTGTAGCCGGGCCGCCGGGCAAGCGAATTCACGTGAATGCTCACGAACAGGTCGCAGGCCTCGGTGCAGAAGGCCCCGCGGTCGCCGAGGGCGATCAGGGTGTCGGAGGTCCGGGTCATCTGGACCCCGACACCCTGCCGCTTGAGCTCGTCACGCAGGAGCAGGCCCACCGCAAGCGTGACTTCCTTCTCTCGCGTCCCCCGGGGAAAGAAGACACCGGGGTTTCCCGGATCGACGCCGCCGTGGCCTGGATCGATGGTGATCGTATGCCCGGGGCGCAATCCGTTGGGCAGCCGGCTGATGTCTCTCACCGGTGCGGGAGCGGGAGCGACCGGAGCACGGCCTGCGGCGCCGGAGTCGATCAAACGGGCCCGCCGCCGATCGTACCGGTAGCGATCGCCGAGATAGGAAGGCAGGACCTCGGCGACAAACTGCAAGGGCAGAAAGAGCGTGTCGTGGGAGACGGAGACGGCTGCAGCGAGCGGTTGCAGCTGATTCTTGAAGACGTAGAGGGGCGCGCCGACCAGGAACCGGAACGATTGGGCCCCCAATGCAACTTCGGCCCATCCATCGGATACCAGCACGGAGCCAGCTAGTGCGGACATGAGGCCAGGGGCGGCCACCACGGGTGCTCCGGTGGCATCTAACCGTACCGGGAGCCGGGTCTCCCCATTCACCCCGGTAATAGTCACGACTGTGGGAGCGGAGTCCAACCCGTGGACGGTCAATACCGCCAGGATTGCAAGAGCTCGAATCACCGTCGCCCTCGGACAGACACGGCCCGGGCCACTTCCCGTTCGACCGCTTTGCGCTTGAGCGTTTCCCGCTTGTCGTGCTGCTTCTTTCCCTTACCCAGCGCGAGGACGACCTTGGCCCGACCCTTCTTGAAATAGAGCTCCAACGGAACCAGGGTGAGACCACGCTGCTCGACCGCACCGATCATCTTCTCGATTTCTCGGCGATGCAGCAGCAGCTTCCGGGCGCGCACGGGATCGTGGTTGTAGCGATTGCCCTGTTCGTATGGCGTGATGTTCATTCCTTCGAGAAAGACTTCCCCATTCTTCACCCTGGCGTAGGCCTCCTTGATGGAAGCTTTGCCATTTCTCAGCGACTTGACCTCAGTCCCGGTCAGCACGATACCCGTTTCCCAGGTCTCCAGGACGTGGTAATCGTGCGTCGCCTTGGGGTTGCGGGCGACCGACTGCTTCCGCTCGGCGGCAGGGGTGGTCTCGCGGTTCACTCGGGATTCCCTAAGCAAATGATAGGCCACCACTTCGGGCTGGTCAACGGTTTGGGTTAAGAGGGACGGACAAGGCGGAGAGGACGGAGCGGACGGAGAGGACGGAGAGGGCGTTACCAGACAGTGCCGAAGGCGGGACTCGAACCCGCACGGGCTTGCGCCCACTGCGCCCTGAACGCAGCGCGTCTACCAGTTCCACCACTTCGGCGAAGGCGCAGAAGTTAATACCGAGCCAACCCCGGGTCCACCCGCTCCGCCCACGCATCGATCCCGCCTGCCAGGCTCCGGACTTTCCCGAATCCCGCGCCCTTGAGGATCTCCAGCGCCTTCATCGACCGCGCGCCATGGTGGCAATGGGTGACGATCTCGGCGTGTCCGTCGAGCTCCGAGAGCCGCTCGGGCAGCTGATTCAGCGGAATCAGCCGGGCTCCCTCGATGTGGACGATGTCCCATTCGTGAGGCTCACGGACGTCGATGAGGACAAGGTCCTGGGCCTTGTCGGTCATCTCCTGCCGCAGATCCTCGGCGGTAATCTCGGGGCCGTTATAGGCCGGTTCGGCGCCGATGCCGCAGAACGCTTCGTAGTCGATCAGTTCATGGATCGATGGGGCAGTCCCGCAGATGGGACACGCGGGATCCTTGCGGAGCTCCAGCTCGCGGAAGCGAAGCTTCAGGGCGTCGAACAGCACCAGTCGGCCGAGCAGCGAGCTCCCCGCCCCGATGATCCACTTGATGGTCTCCAGCGCCTGAATACTGCCGATGATCCCCGGTAGCACACCGAGCACTCCGCCTTCCGCGCAGCTGGGAACCAGGCCCGGAGGCGGTGGCTCCGAATACAGGCAGCGGTAGCAGGGTCCCTTCACGGCGTAGAAGAGCGAGGCCTGGCCCTCGAAGCGAAAGATGCTGCCGTAGACGTTGGGTTTGCCTAGCAGCACGCAGGCATCATTCACCAGGTATCGGGTGGGAAAGTTGTCGGTCCCATCCACCACGATGTCGTATTCCCCGAGAATCTCCAGCGCGTTCTGCGATGTGAGCCGGGTCTCGTGCCGCTCGATCCGCACGTTGGGGTTGAGGTCGGTGAGCCGCTCCTCGGCCGAGTCGAGCTTGGACCGGCCCAGCGTGGAGGTGCCGTGCACGATCTGCCGCTGAAGATTGGTCAGGTCCACTATGTCGAAGTCCACGATCCCGATGGTACCCACCCCAGCTGCGGCGAGGTACAGGGACAAGGGAGACCCCAGCCCACCCGCACCGACCGTCAGGACCCGGGCGGCCTTGAGCTTCCGCTGTCCGGACACCCCCACCTCGGGAAGGAGCAGGTGCCTGGAATAGCGCAGCATCTCGGCATGAGAAAGGGACGCCTTGGTTTCCGTCGCAGCCGGCGCCCCGCCCGCTATGCTGGGGACAATGGTGAGCACATCACCAGGGCGGACCGGGGTGGCCGTTGAGGCCAGATGCCGGATGTCGGTCTCGTTCAGATAGAGACTCACGAAGGTGCGCAGCCGGCCGTCGTCCTGGAGGAGATGCCGTTTGAGGCCGGTATGGGCGGCCATCAGTCCGTCGAGCACCTGACCTACGGTGTCGCCGGCGAGCTCGATGGAGTCATGGCCGGCCGTAAAGGGGCGCAGCGGGGTGGGAATGGAAACCGTTACGGACATGTCATACCTCGCTCAATACGTCGACCGACTCGGGAGTCATGGCCGAGCGGTCATCGGCCAGCACCCAGCTGGCCAGCTCGGCCGCACCTGCACCATCGACCCGTACGATGATATAGCTATACCACGGCCACGCCTGGTCAGTATCGAAGGCGGACGGCACGGCGGGGTGATCGGGATGTGAGTGGTAACAGCCCAATACCTCCAGCCCGGATCCCCGAAGCTCGGCCTCGATGCGCCGGAGATCGTCCGGCGCAATCAGATATCGGTGCGGGTCATCGGTGCGCTGGTTCGTCACCGGAAGCAGTCGGACGACCTCCTTCATCGTGCCAGAACGTCCGGCCAGCACGCCGCAGCACTCCGCGGGATAGGCCCGCTCACCGGCCCGACGAATCTCGTCAACCAACCCGGCGCTCAAGCGCAGCGTCACGAGCCAGCCCACCGGTGCGGGTCGCTCAGATAGCGGCTACCGGTGTCGCAGCCAATCACGACCACATGGGCTTCGGGGTTCTCCCGCACGACGTCCAGTGCTGCCGCCACTGCGGCGCCGGCCGACCAGCCCACCAGGTAGCCCGTATCCCGAGCCAGCCCGCGGGCCGTACGGTCGGCGGTCTCGGTCGGCACCTCCACCACAATATCCGGCACGGAAGGATCGTAGAGTGCGGGCAGGTGCGGGGTGGTAGCCAGATGTTTGAGACCCTCGAGGCCGTGCAAGGGAGAATCAGGCTGCACGCCCACCAGGCGAATCCCCGGCTTCTTCTCCTTCAGGAACCCTCCGGTTCCCATCATGGTTCCGGTGGTTCCCATCGCGGCCACGAAGTGGGTGATGCGCCCTTCGGTCTGGGCCCAGATCTCGGGCCCGGTGGTCTCACGATGGGCGCGAGGGTTGGCCGGATTGCTGTACTGGTCCGCATAGAAGTACCGATCGGGGAACTCTCCGGCGAGCTCACGTGCCCGCTCGGAAGCCCCATCGGTGCCCTCCAGCCGATCGGTGAGAATCACCTCGGCCCCATAGATCTCGAGCAGCGCGCGCCGCTCGGGACTCGCGTTGCCGGGCAGGCAGATCGTGACCTGAATGTCGGCAGCGGCGGCGAGCATGGCGTAGGCGATTCCGGTGTTTCCGCTGGAGGCATCGAGCAGGCGCTTCCCCGGCAGCTCGCCCCGACAGAGCCCATCGCGCAGGATGGCGCGCGCGGCGCGGTCCTTCACGCTGCCACCCGGATTGAGCCACTCGGCCTTGAGGTACAGTCGCCCTGGCCCCACCTCGACCGGAAGCAGGGGCGTATTCCCCACGGCACGCCAAAGCTCAGGCTCCTGGAATGTTCCCCGCGTCGGACCCGCCTTCATCGTGATGCCTCCAAAACAAAAAACCCGACCAGCCGGGTCGGGGGGTGCTCGCCAGCAGGATGTGAGCTAACTCGCCGAGGAGATCCCAACCAGCTCCTGTACGTCCGCCTCCTGCTTCATCAGGTCGGCGAGTGTAATGCCGGCCAGCAGCTGATCCACGCGCTGCTGGAGGGCATGCCATACCGGCCGGATGCTGCAGGTACCACCCGGGCTACATCGGTCGGCATCCACCTGGTGGGTGTCGCAGTTGATCTCGAAGGTTTGATGCTCCGAGGCGGCCATGACGTCGCGGACCGAGATGGCCTCCGGCTCCTTGGCCAGATAATAGCCGCCCTTGGCGCCACGCACGCTCTGGACCAGTCCCGCGCGGCGAAGGCGCAGGAGGATCTGCTCGACATAATCCGCCGGGAGCCGCTCGGTATCGGCAAGCTCGCGCGCCGCAACCGGGCCGCTGCCCTTGCGGCCCCGCTTGGCGAGATGGATCGAGATTATCAGGCTGTATTCAGTCCAGGTAGTGACCCGCATGATGGGAATATGGGTAGGCGGGAGGCGGGAATCAATCAGCTCTTATCCGCCGCCGTCCATCGCGCCACCTCTTCCGCGCTCAGTGAGCCGAACGGACGAATCCGGGCGTCCCGGTACGTTCCCCCCAGTACGTCACCCAGGTACTGGGACCAGGAGAGCAGGGTGCCATAGCACACCGAATCGGGTGCCGCCGGCTCCGCCTGCTCGGCCTCCGCCCGCTGGAGCAGGTCTCGCATGACCCAGGTCGGAACCTGCAGGCGCTCGGACGGAAAGACGAAGCCGAAGAGCACCAGATGGGCCAGGAGCACTCGCCAATGGGGGCCGAACCGCGCCAGGAGACGCTTCCAGTCCAACCGTTCGCCGTGGGCCAGGATCAGGTGAACCACGTCGGCACCGTCGTAGCGCTCCCGCTCCATGACAAATGCCTTGGACCAGAGGGTCTCCTCCGGTGGTGCGATCTTGACCGGAACCCCGAGGACCGTGCCCGGGCTGGCGTGCTCGAACCACCAATCATCCACGGTCGCGATGCCGTTCCCCGAGCCGAAGATGATGTCGATGAACCCTTCGGGTGAGCGAATTTTGGCGAGCCAGTGAGAGAAGACCAGCTCGGTGTCATACCCGGCGTTCGCGCACGCCTCCAGCAGACGCTGCACGTCACGCGGACGGGCAAAGAGATCGAGATCCTTGGTGGACTTGTCGATTCCAGCCTGATGGATGAACGCGAAGGCCCCGCCGACCAGGAAGGGAACTCCGGCTCGGTTCAGGACCTCCATCGCCTCCCGATAGAACAACCGGGAGGGAGTCTCCACCAGCGACTGCGTCGGCGCCAGAGCCATCCGGCCTCCCCGGGGTGTGGCATATGATATTGCTCTAGGGGCCGGAGAGGTGTGGCGCAGGTCACCGCGTGAGAGTCGATGCCACCGTGAATTGAGGCGCAATGGCAACGAAAACAGCAGGCACGGTACGCATCGCCGCCGTCGGCGACATCCATCTTGGGGGTAAGGGATACGACGCCCCCTTGCAGCTCCTGTTCGCGCAGGTAGCCGAGCAGGCCGATGTGCTCGCGCTCTGCGGCGACCTGACCGACCGGGGAGACCCGGAGGAGGCGCGGCTCATGGCGAAGGCGCTCGGCGCGATCCCGGTACCGATCGTGGCCGTACTGGGCAACCATGACTATGAGTCGGGCAAGGAGCGCGAGGTCGCCAGAATTCTGTGTGATGCCGGGGTTCACGTCCTCGATGGTGAGTCGCATGAAGTGCTGGGCATCGGGTTCGCCGGCATCAAGGGGTTTGCGGGAGGGTTCGGACGGAGGGCACTTGGCCCCTGGGGCGAGGGACTGATCAAACAATTTGTGCGGGAAGCACTGGACGAGGCACTGAAACTCGAGACCGCGCTGGGCCAGCTGCGGACCGAGCGGCGTGTGGCCCTGCTGCACTACTCACCCATTGTTGCCACGGTTCAGGGCGAGCCTCTGGAGATCTACCCCTACCTGGGCTCGAGCCGGCTGGAGGAGCCCCTGATCCGGTACCCGGTGGATGTGGTTTTCCACGGTCACGCCCATCACGGTTCTCTCGAGGGGCGCACCATGGGCGACGTGCCAGTGTACAACGTCTCGATGGTGCTGTTACAACAAAGCTTTCCCAACCAGCCGGCCTTCCGCGTGGTGGAGCTTCCGGTCGGTCAATGCGCCGGTGATCAGGAGGGAGTTACCCCGCTCCGCCGCGCGACCGACCGGAGCGCTTGATCGGAGAAGGTTCCTTCTCTCCCGGCACGCCCGGCTCCGTCATGGCCCGCAGGTCCATCACTTCCTCCAGCTCCTTGCCCTTCAGCAGCCCCTTCTTCACCACCAGCTCCCTCACGGTTAGCCCGCTGGCGACCGCCTCCTTGGCCAACTTTGCGGCCTCGGCATAGCCGATCTTCGGGGCCAGTGCGGTCACCAGGGCCGGACTCCGCTCCAGCCAGTAGGCGCACTGGGCCTCGTCGGCCTCGATGCCGTCTACGCACCGCTCCGCCAGAACGGCGCTGGCGTTGCCCACGATGATGAGCATGAAGACGATGTTGTGGGCCATGACGGGCATCATGACGTTGAGCTCCAACTGACCAGCCTCGGCAGCCAGGGCAACGGTGGTGTCCAGGCCGAGTGCCTGGTAGCACACCTGGTTGACCATCTCGGCAATCGAGGGGTTGACCTTCCCGGGCATGATGCTGGATCCGGGCTGCACCGCCGGCAGCAGGATCTCCGCCAGTCCGGTCCGCGGCCCCGAGGCAAGCATTCGGATGTCGTTGGCGATCTTGTTCAGGTCGAGCACGTAGGCCCGCAGCGCCCCACTGATGGTGGCGATGTCGCCCATCGATTGCATCAGCTGCACCCGATCCCGCCCAACCAGGACCTTCAGGCCGCTGATCTGCTGGAGGTGACGCACCATCAACTCGGCGTACTCCGGCTCCGCATTGATTCCCGTCCCCACCGCCGTTCCGCCGATGTTCATCTCCCTCAGCCACTCGGCGGCTTCGGTGATCTTCTTTCGGTGACGCTCGACGGTGTGACCGTACGCGGTGAACTCCTGGCCCAGCCGGATCGGCGTAGCATCCTGAAGGTGAGTGCGGCCCGATTTCACTATTCCGTCGAATTGCACCCCTTTGGCCAGCAGGGACGCCGCGAGCCGGTCGAGCGCAGCGAGGGTTCGGGGCAAGGTGGCCAGGGTGGCCAGCCGCATGGCCGTGGGGATCACGTCATTGGTACTCTGCGCCATGTTGACGTGGTCGTTAGGATGCACCGGCTGGTACGTGCCTCGCGCGGACCCGAGGATCTCGTTCGCGCGGTTGGCGAGCACCTCATTACAGTTCATGTTGTGGCTGGTCCCTGCCCCGGCCTGGTATACGTCCACGATGAACTGGTCCCGGTGCCCGCCGGCGAGAATTTCGTCGGCTGCCCCCACGATGGCGTCGGCGACCCGTGGCTCGAGCCGACCGGTCTGCTTGTGCACCAGGGCCGCCGAACGCTTGATCCACACCACAGCATCGACGAACGCGGGGAGCGGACGCAGCCCGGAGATTGGGAAGTTCTCGCTCGCGCGGAGGGTCTGGATCCCGTACAGGGCGGCCGCGGGAACGGCCTTCTCGCCCAGCGGGTCGCGTTCGATGCGCGTCTCAGTCATCGTTACCATAGGGACTCGAGTGACCGATCATTTCCAATCGATTCACGATGTGGCCACGTTCAGCTCCGAGAAGGCGGCCAAAGTCGACCTCTTTAGTGGCAAACAGCTATTCGTAGGGCTCAACTGTTTCGAGCCCGGACAGTCACAAAAGATTCACGTACATGCGGGCGCGGACAAATTTTATCTCGTCGTGACGGGAAAGGCGAGGATGACGGTGGGCGTGGAGACCCGAGAGGTCGGACCCGGAACGGTAGTGTGGGCTCCGGCGGATCTGCCCCACGGCGTGGCCCAGGCGCTGGAACGGACGGTCATGCTGGTGGCCATCGCGCCGCCACCTTTCTCAGTTATGCGTCCGGCTGCTCCGTGAGCGGCACCGCTTTCCCGCGCAACACCTTCCGCAGCACCGGCCAGCCGTAGATGCTGAGCGCAAGCCACACACCCACCAGCACCCCGAGCCCGTTGGTGTAGAACCGCCAGGCCAGGAGAATCCAGCCCTGTCCTTCGCCCAGTTGTCCCGCCGCACCACCGAGGAAGCCGAGCTCGACGACTCCGGCCCCCGAAGGCGTGGGAAGCACCATCTGGCTGTACAAGAGAGCAAACGACCCGAAAATGACGGGGCCGAGCGGCGGGGGGCTGGGCAACGTGAGCGCAAGCACGGGAAGGATCGCGATGCGGGTGGCGATCGGGATGACGCTGAGGCCTGCGCTCGCCACCAGCGGCCACCGGGGCATTCGCCTGAGGTACACCAGCACCCGCCGCATCGGCCGCCGCATCCGTCGCGACGCCGGGGACACGGCGCGCTGCGTGTAACGCCACAGCACGAGGCCGGCGATCAAGACGAGCACGATCCAGGGCCACGCGTTGGAGGCGGCGGCCCGAAGGCCCGGCCCCGCCGTCACCCACCAGGCCGGGGCATACTGCCAGATCAGCCACGCAGCAACCGCAACGAGCGCCACCCGAGAGATCACCGCCTCAACGGTCACACCCACCAGGATCGCCGTGGTGCGCGCTCCGCTGCGCATCATGCCGGCGACTCGCGCGGGCTCGCCGCCGAGCCGCATCGGGGTGAGGGCGTTGGCCGCATCACCGAATGCGTTGACCACGAACGCGTCGCGCAGCCGCAGGTGAAATCCCAGCCCCTTCATGATCCACTGAATCCGCCAACCGCGAACCAGGAAATCCAGGATCACCAGTCCGAGGCAGATCAGATGAGCAGCTACCGGACTCACCGGGCGAGCACCCCTCGGTATACCGAGAAGAGACGCTCGAACACGCCGTCCCAGCTGTGGTGCGACTCCGCGTACTGGCGGGCCAGCAATCCCAGACTCGGAAGGTCCGCAGCCAGGAGCCGCTCGGCGACCTCGGCCAGGTGATCGGCATCGCCTGAAGCGTACAGCATGCCGGCTCCGGACCGGGACACCGTCTCGGCCACGCCACCCTGGTCGACCGAGAGAATCGGGTTGCCGCTGGCAAGCGCCTCGACTGCGGCGAGCCCGAAGGTCTCCGCCGGGCCCGGCGCCACGGCCAGATCGACCGCGGCATAGAGATCAGCCAGCTGGTCCCGATCGCGCTGGAACGGCAGCCAGATGGCCTGATCGCCTCCGGGGGCCTTCAGCAGGGACAGCCGGGCCGGTCCGTCGCCCACAATTACGAGCCGGGCGCCGGTGCGCCGTTCGATCCGGGGCCAGGCAGCGAGCAGTACGTCCAGGTCCTTCTCCCCCGCGATTCGCCCCACATACATAGCGAGCCGCCCGGTGGGGAGCCCGAAGCGTCGCCGGGTTTCGGCTGCGTAGCTCCGTCGGACCGGATTGAACCGCTCCAGGTCCACGCCCAAAGGAACGCAGACCACGTTCTCCAGACCGGCTTCCTGGAGCTCCCTGACCACGGTTTCGGATGGGGCGATGGTGGTGTGGACCAGGCGGCCGAGGCGCCGGACGTACCCCCACGCGGCCGCGCTGGCGCTTCGACGCAGCCACCCTGCCGACCGGGGGCGAGGCGCGATGATACGGGGAAAATTGCTGTGATAGAACCAGACGGTGGGGACGTCGATTCGCCGGGTGGCCAGTCGTATCAGCCACGGCGCGCACCACGCACTGCCCACTTCAATCAGGTCGGGGCGCTCGTGGGCCACGATCCGGCTGGTGGACTCGGTGGCCAGCATGAACCGATACGGCTTCTGGGTGGGAATCGGCGGGCCATGAAGCCGGTAACAGCGGACCCCGCTTCCTTCGAGGATCTGGTCTTCCGCGCCGGGAACCACCAGTACCTGCCGAAGCAGCGGGTTCCGCTGGACGTAGCGCACCTTCTCCAGGAGGTAGGTCCGCACACCCCCGGTGGTCTCGCCGAAGAATTCGGAGATGTCGAGGATGCTGAGACCGGCCGCCGGGCGGAGCCGGGCGGGCAGCTCCGAGCGGGATATGTCGAGCGCTCCGGCCTGAGGAACGCTCAGCGGCTGGAGATCGAGAATGCTGGGCGCGGAATCAGTCATGTAAGCGGGGCAGCGGGGCAGTGGACGCGGTAGAGTGACCCTCAACGCTGAACCGGATCTCCGACTGGGAGCGCTGCCCCCCTGCCCCGCCGCCCGGCTGCCCCGCTTCAGCCAAGCCGATATGCTCCGGTCAAAAACGGATTCGTCAGCCGCTCCACGCCGATGGTAGTGTCGGGACCGTGCCCGCTGTGAACCACCGTCGAATCGGGCAAGGAGAGCAGCTGGGATTGGATACTCGCCATCAGCGCCGCCGCGTCGCCGCCGGGCAAATCGGTCCGGCCTACCGATCCGTTGAAAAGCACATCGCCGCCGAACACCAGGCCTGCACCCACAAAGCTGACACTGCCAGGCGAATGCCCGGGGGTGAACCGCACGCTAAAGTCGAAGCCCCCCACTTTGAGAACCTGGCCGGGGTGTAGCTCCTGGCCGGGGACCGGTGGCTTCTCCAGCTGCATCCCGACCCAACCGCCGTACTGAGGCAACGCGTCGTAGAGGGGGCGGTCGAGGGGATGGAGGTAGATCGGCGCCCCGGTGGCGGCGTGCACCGACCCCACTCCGATGATGTGATCGATATGGGCGTGGGTGAGCCAGATGGCGCGCAGCGACCAGGCGCGGGTACTCAGCTCGGCGAGAAACTTGGCCGGCTCCTCGCCCGGGTCGATGATCACCGCCTCCCTGATACGGCGATCGGCCACCAGGTAACAGTTCTCGGCAAACTGACCGTTAGGCAGAGATACCACTTCCAGGTCAGACACCGACCTGAGCCTTCGATTCGAGCCGGCTCTTGCGATCGGTCAAATACTTCTCGACCGCGATGGCCGCCGTTGTGGCATCGCCCACGGCAGTCGTGATCTGGCGGGTGAGCTGCGAGCGCACGTCTCCCGCCGCGAAGAGACCGGGAATCGAGGTCATCATGCGATCGTTGGTGATCAGGTACCCGCTCGAATCGTGCTCGGCATGCTGCTTGACCAGGCCGGTATTGGGCTGGAATCCGATGAAAACGAATGCGCCGGTGGCCTCGAGCACCTGCGCCGCCCCTGTCACCGTGTCCACCAGCTCGATTCCGAGCAGACCCTGGGGTCCACCCTTGAACTCCCGCACCCGCTTGTTCCAGACCACCTCGATCTTGGGGTTGGCGAAGAGTCGCTCCTGCAGAATCTTGGAGGCGCGGAACTGATCTCGGCGGTGAATGACATACACCTTCTCGGCGTAGCGAGTCAGATAGTCCGCCTCTTCCACGGCGGCGTCGCCCCCGCCGATGACCGCAACGATATCCCCTTTGAAGAAGGCGCCGTCACAGACAGCACAGTACGACACACCCCGGCCCGCATACTCCAGCTCGCCCGGAACATTGAGCTTTGTCGGCGTGCCACCGGCGGTCAGGATGACGGTGGGGGCCTCGTAGACCTTGCCCATGGCTGTGGCGACCTCGAAGATCCCGTCATCCCGCTGGACGATTCCCTCCACCGTGTCCTGCCGGATGTCTGCGCCGAACTTGACGGCGTGACTCGTCATCAGGTCGGCCAGCTGGCGTCCCAGAACGTGCTCGAAACCGGGATAGTCGTCGATCCACTCGGTGTTGAGAAGCTCCCCGCCGGGAACGCCCCGTTCCAGGAGAACCGACCGCAGCAGACCCCGGCCAGCATACATGGCGGCGCAGAGTCCCGCAGGCCCACCGCCGACGATGATGACATCCAGCTCTTCGCTACGGATCATGCTTTCCCCAGGTGTGTGCTCTCAAAATATAGAACGTCTTGGAGTTCCCGCACGTTCCGGGAAGGGCTATTGGCTATGGGCTCCCTTGCCTGGCAGCGGCGCGTGTGAAGAGAGGACGGGGCCGAGCCAATAGCCAACAGCGTCTACCCCAGATGCAGCAGACTCGCCGCCCCGTGACAGCTCGACACCGTGCCGACCAACACGTTCACCGGCGACCGCTCCTCGCCGGCGTTCGCAACCATCGCATCCCC
>JBKJZM010000085.1:0-5114 GCA_046715295.1 Gemmatimonadales bacterium
GTGTGGCCGTCCCGCGCCACCTCCAGCTCCAGCAGCCTCGTCGTCTGCCAGACCAGCATCTCGTCGGTCATCACCTTGAACGTCTTGCCCAACATAACGAAGCCGCCGGCTGGGTCGCGCGCGCCGAGGTGAAGATTGCTGAGCCAACCCTGCCGCCTTCCGTGCCCCCACTCCGCCGCAAGGACGACGAGGTCAAGCGTGTTCGCCGGCTTGACCTTGAGCCAGCGGCGGCCACCATGCCCCGCCTGGTAGGTGGCGTCCAGCGCCTTGGCCATGATCCCCTCGTGACCCCGCTCGAGCGCGGTCCGGAGAAACCGGTCGGCCTCGACGCTCGAGGCGGTCACCAGACGCGGGACCACCGTCGGTGCCGGCGCCAGCTCGTGCAGCGCGGCCAGCCGCTGCCGAGCCGGCTCGTCCATCAATGAGCCACCATCGAGGTAGAGCAGGTCGAAGAAAAACGGGGTAAGCGGAACCTCACCCCGTGCGCGCTCCACGTCGAGCCGCTTGCCGAAGCGGCTCATGGTCGTCTGAAAGGGATGCGGCGTGCCGTTGTCGCGGAGCGCGATGACCTCGCCGTCGAGGATGAGCTCGCGGGCGGGCAGGGCCCGGACCAGCTCGACCACCTCCGGCACCGCAGCGGTGACGTCGTTGAGCCGGCGGGAGTAGACCGCCACCTGGTCGCCGCTCTTGTGGATCTGGATCCGGGCCCCGTCCAGCTTGTACTCCAGTGCCGCCTCGCCCAGCTCCCTGATCGCCACCGCTGGATCCTCCGCCGAGCCGGCCAGCATGGGATGCACCGGCCGGAAGAGCACGGTGGCAATGGCGGCCAGCTCCCCCGCATCTCCGCTCAACGCGGCTTTCGCCACGGTCCCGAGATCGCCCGCCATCATCCGGGCCCGACGCACGCCATCGGCCGGCACCCCCGCCGCCTTCGCCACCGCCTCCAGCATCAGCCCCTCGACCGCGCCCTGGCGGAGCTCGCCGGTGACCAGCCGAAAGAGAAAGCTCTGCTCGTCCTGAGTGGCGCGGGCGAGCAGCTCGCGCAGCCGCCGCTGCCGCTCTCCCGTGGAGCCTTTACCCGCCGCCACGGCGGCGATCCCGCCAAGGGTGGCGTCTACCTCGGCAAGCTCGAGCGTCGGCGCCTCCGGGAAGTGCCACGGCATCGCCGCCTGTAGGGCTGCCCAACCCACGCCGAGTCGCTGCTGGCGGATGGCGCCCGAGAGATACGCGACTGCGATCTCGATTTCTTCGGTTGGTGCCTGCCCGAGCAGCGATGCCAAGAGGCCGACCTTCTCGAGCCGGCCGCTCGCCTCGGTGACGCGGCGGGAAGCTTCTACTACATCAGTGAGCTTCATTTAGCTGTCATCGAGCGCAGCGAAGGATCGGCGGCCTGACGCTCCGCGTCACTTTCGCTCGGCGGTGAGCCGGGCAAGTCCCTCCCGCGCTTCGGTCACATACGGCTGAAGCTCGGGATCGGCGTTCCGCCACATCGCCGCGACCCAGCCATAGGACTGAACCGCTCGATCGCGCTCACCGATGCGTTCGGCAACCCTCGCCCGAAGCAGGCACCAGATGATACCACTCGGCGCGGGTGTGATGATACCTCCTGCGGGTTCTCCTTGCAGGATCCGCCAAGCCTCCCGATCCTGCCGCTGCTCGACCAGAAGCTGCGCCAGTGTCACCTGGTCGAAGTAGCAAAAGGGACAGACGCCGGCTTGAAGGGTAGAGAAACGCTCAAGCGCCTCAACACTGTCCCCTCTGGCGAGCGCCAGATAAGCTCCGGCGGATCGGGCCACGTAGGCGGCGATCTGTGCGCTGCTGGAGCCAGGCAACCGCGCCAATGATTCGCCACGGGCACTTGCCGTTCGGAGTGAAGCCGTGTCCCGCTGGCTGGCCCACCAGGGAAAGGCCATTACAAGGGGAGCTCCTACTGGACCGGATAGCAGCTCACGGAATGCAGCGGCGACGGTTTCGGCCGGAACCACACCCAGCAGCGCGGCTTCTGCCAGCAAGGGGAGCGGCGGGTCTCGCATGACTTGATACCCTGCTCGCAGGTGCCCCCGGCTGAGAAGGCTGCGCGCGAGTAGGCGGCGCGGGAAGTCGGGAAGGCTCAGTGGCGGTTCAGCCCAGGTGCGTGAGGCCATGAACCGGGCGACGTCGACGGCAACCTCCGCGCTATCGGGGAGGCGGCTCAAGGCGATAAAGGCAGCGAACAGACCATCACCGGGCACGCTGGCGAACCGCACTGCGAGATTGGCTATGCGTCCTGGGTCGAGGATGGTCTGGACCAGACGGAGACCATCGGCGTTTACATCCTTTGGTCCCAGCGCCAAATATGGTCTGAGATACCGCCGCATTGCCTCGGGGCCGTAGGCGGCCGACACCTCGATCGGGTGGATATAGGACGGTGCATAGGCCGAGTCCAGCGCGATGGCCCTTTCAAAGGCCTGAAGCTGCTCCTGGTTCGAGCGACCGGCATACCTGCCAAAGTGCGCATGAGCCTCGCCCCCAGAAAACCAGGCTTCAGGGTCATCAGGGTATCGGGAGGTGGCCTGCGCTACCGTAGCGAAGAGGCGGCTGACCTGCACTCCCCATAAGGTGTCCGCCCGCATCCCGAGTGGGCCGGCCTGAAACAGTGCGGCCATGAGAGAGTCCAACGTCAGGAGCAGGCTGTCCCGCGGCGCCAAGCCGTGGTTTAGGGCACCGGCTCGGAGGGCGTAGGCGGTGCTCAGAGAATCGAACCCGGTGCGAATCCAGCCCAAAGCAGCGCTCGCCCGCCGGAGCGCCAGCGGAAAGTTGCTGTCGAGCTGAATGGCGCGTTCGTAATACCCCAGCGCCGAGTCCCACTCGGAGCGGCGGAGGTGTTGCTCACCCTGGAGGAAGGCCCTGACCGCGGGCAGGCTGCTGGACCCGAAGCCGGCGAACCGAACGCCGCCGACAGGCCGCGTGCGACCGAGTCCTAGCAGCAGCCGAATGGTGAGAGAATCCGCCAGGCGGTCCACCCGGTCTGCCGTCTCCGTCAGCTCCCACTCCTCCAGCGTGCTCTGACGCTTCACGTCGAAGAGGGTCGCGCGAACCCGGACGGAATCCCGCCCGGCACCAAGGAGCGATCCGTAGAGTGCCAGCCCCGCTCCGGTGCGCCGGCCCAGGTCAGCAGCCGACGCGGGATCCGCCCGTCCCCGCCACCGTCGGATGACGACGGTGGGAGAGACAGTTCGTAGTGCCCCCGCTCCATCCAGGTTGCGCGAGAGAAGGTCCACCATTCCCTCGTGCCAGAGTCCCAGCTTCGAATCCAGCACGTCGAAGGGAGCGACGGCCAGTAGCGAAGCGTCGAGCTCCGATTGAGCACCCGATCGGGCACGAACCAGTGATCCGATAACCACCACGGCCGCCAAGATACCGACAGCCGCGATGACCCACTTGTTTCGGAGGGCCGGGCGGGAAGGCGTGCGGGATACGCTTCGCGCGGGCCGCCCCCCGCCGAGAGCGTCGGCGAAGGCCGCCGCGGTCGGCAGCCGGTCGGCCGGCAGTCGGGCGAGCGCCCGCATGGTGACCTGTTCCAGTTCTTGCGGCACCGTCTCCCGAACGCTTCGGATCGGCCGGGGCGACTCGGTAAACCTCCGGGCGATGATCGCTTGAGCGGTAGGGCCGGTGAAGGGCGGCTCCCCCGCCAACATCTCGTAGAGCACGATGCCCAGACTGTACACGTCGCTCCGTCCGTCCACGTCCCGCGCGCCGGCCGCCTGCTCCGGACTCATGTAGGCGGCGGTACCCACCACGATGCCGGTCTCCGTCAGCCGCTCCTCCTCCTCAGGCGCGCCGATGGCCCGCCCGATGCCGAAGTCGGCCACCAGGGTGTCGCCATCCGTTGTCAGCAGAATGTTTTCCGGCTTGATGTCACGGTGGACGACACCGTGGCGGTGCGCGTAATCCAGGGCGCGCGCGGCCTCGTGGCTGATCCGCACCGCGTCGTCAACGGAAAGCTGGTGCTCGCGCTGTAGCCGGTCTCGAAGCGACTCGCCCTCGACGTACGGCATGGTGAACCACAAGAGGCCGGCCGCCTCGCCCGAGTCGTGGACCGACAGGATGTGTGGGTGCTGCAGCCGGGCGACCGTGCGGATCTCGCGGAGGAAGCGTTCGGATCCCAGGGTAGCGGCGTGCTCGGGATGGAGCACCTTGAGCGCGACCAGCCGGTCGTGCCGAAGGTCCCGGGCCAGATAGACGGCAGCCATGCCGCCCCGGCCGAGCTCGCGCTCGACTTGGTAGCGGTCAACAAGGGCGGCCTGAAGGCGGGCAGCGTGGTCGTTCATTTCGTCCCCTCGATCAGCCACAGATCCCCACCCCTCGGCGCCGCGCGGTCGAACAGGATCCAGCGGCCATCCGGTGACCAGGTCGGGTAGTCGATCCGCACGTCGGGATCGGCAAAGGCGAACACCTGCCGCGGTGGCCCCCCGTCCACCGGGTGTACCCACAGGGTCTTGTGGCCCCGCACGTCGAGAATGCGCGACTGGTCCGGGGAGAACGACATGTGTGCGCCGCTCGCGACATCGGGAAGCCGGGTGAGCGACCCGTCCTCCACCGACGCGCGCTGGACTTGGACCTGCGTGCCACTCTCCACCCGGAGCACGATGCCTCGGCCGTCTGCGGTCCAGCGAAGAAAATGTCCCCCCGCCACCACCGCGGTAACCCGCCGCGGAGCCGTGCCGTCGGCGTTCATGACCCACAGTTCGGAACGCCCGCCGCGATCGGAGAGGAACACGATGCGCTTGCCATCCGGCGAGTAGAACGGGTTGGTATCGGTGGCCGGGTCCTCCGTGAGCCGGGTCAAACGGCCGTCGCCGACCTGCACCGACCAGATGTCGGCATTGCCGGCTCGGGCGGAGAAGAACGCAATGCTCTTGCCGTCCGGCGCCCAGTTGGGCTGGTAGTCGCCGCCCGCGCCCTGAGTGAGCCGCCGCTCGGCGCTGTCGGCGACGCCTCGCAGCCAGATGTTCATCTCTCCCAGCCGGTCGGAGTTGAACGCGATAGTGCGGCCATCCGGCGACCACGCGCCTCGGCTCTCGACCCGGGTTGTCCTCACCAGAGGCTCGGGCTGGCCGGTGACCTGGCCCGTC
>JBKJZM010000086.1:0-10535 GCA_046715295.1 Gemmatimonadales bacterium
TCCACGACCAGCGCGTTCTTCCGGCTGCTTGCCGAGCAGGAGACGGGTCAGCTCGCCGGTGACCTCCGCGCGGTGACCGGTGATTCGCCCGATCCCAAGGCGGTGGAGCGCCTGGCCGATGTACCACTGTACAACTCCTCCCTGCGTACCACCTGCGTGGCCACCATGCTCCAGGCCGGCCACGCGGAGAACGCCCTGCCCCAGCGGGCGCAGGCCACCATTCAGTGCCGCCTCCTCCCGGGCGATTCCCCCGAGGAGACCCGGGCGACGCTGGCGCGGGTGGTCGCCGACACACTCATACGGGTGACCCTCCCGGATAAGCCGGAGATCTCCCCTGCGTCGCCGCTTTCTCCCGAGGTGATGACGGCGGTGGAGCGAGTGACCGCCTCGATGTGGCCCGGAGTCGTGGTCCTGCCGGTGATGGACCCCTGGTCCACTGACGGAGCCCTCCTCCGGCGGGCAGGCGTGGCTGTCTACGGGGTCTCCGGAATCTTCTACGACATCGGCGACGTACGCGCCCACGGCAAGGACGAGCGGGTCGAGGTCCAGTCGTTTTACGAGGGCGTCGAGTTCATGTACCGTCTGATGAAGGTGTTGGCTACTATCCGGTGACTCCGACGAGGGGGAACGATGGAATCAGCACCCTGCTTCATGCGGACCGGCCTTCTTGCGGCGCTGTGCCTGTTGCCGGCCTGCGGAGCCGAGAGGAAGCCGTCCGGCGAGCAGTCCACGGGCGCGGCGGCTGGTTCGGGTCCCCGGCTGGAGTCGGCCGAGGTAGTGCGGGCGCGGGCCAGGATCGCGGGGCCGCCCGGCTCCGGCATCAAGGGCGAAGTCACCTTCGTCGAGCTCAAGGGAAACTCTCCGGTGCCGGGGGTAGACATCGAGGCCCAGATCGCCGGCCCTTCTGGTGAGCTGACACCCGGCGCCCATGGGCTACACATCCATGAGAATGCCAAGGGCGGATGTCTTCCGCCGTTCACATCGGCCGAAGGCCACTTCGATCCTGGGCCGGTCGGTGACGCCGACCCCGATGTCAACCATCCGTTCCACATGGGTGACATTCCCAACCTGGTTGTGGACCAGAACGGCCTGGGCGCAATGGAGGCCAGGACGAGCCGCATCACGTTGTCGCCCGGCCCCCTGGGCATTTTCGACGACAACGGCAGCGTGATCATCCTTCACGTAAACGCCGACAAAGGCATTCCCGGACCCCCGAAATCGGGGGTTTCCGGTGGGGACCGCATAGCCTGCGGGGTGATTGAACTGACCGAGTAGGGGCAGGAGAATTCGGTGATCGGAGTCACGGCTTCCCTGGTGCCGTAGTGGCACTGTGCTCCCTCCTGATCAGCACACCTTCGCCGGCCCGCACGAGCCTGGACGGCGGTCATACATCAAGGGAGCCGAAACCATGGGTTTACTTTCGAAGCCGATAAAGACGTTGGATGATCTCTTTGTGCATACGCTCCAGGACATCTACTACGCGGAGCAGCAGATCACCAAGGCGTTGCCCAAGATGATCGAGAAGGCGACAGACCCGCAGCTCAAGCAGGCATTTCAGAGCCACCTCGCCGAGACCAAGAACCACGTCACCCGGGTAGAGCAGGTTTTCAAGATGCACGGTGAGTCGCCGAAAGCGGTGACCTGCCCCGCCATCGATGGCATCATCTCGGAGGCCAAGGAGATCATGGCCGACGCCAGCGATCCCGAGGTGCTCGATGCGGCTGCCCTGGCCGCCGCGCAAGCGGTGGAGCATTACGAGATCACCCGCTACGGCACGCTGGCAGCATGGGCCCGGCAGCTGGGCCGCAACGACTGCGCGAGCGTGCTGGACCAGAACCTGGACGAGGAGAAGGCGGCCGATCTGAAGCTGACGGCCATCGCCGAAGCCCGCGTCAACCGGGTTGCCGTCTGAGGATCCGCTCGATCTGAGGTACCAGAAGACAGTATGGAGCGCCGGCCACGGCCGGCGCTATCTTCGGGCCGTGAACCACTCCTTTCCAACAATACTCCCTGTCCTCCTGGCGCCCGTATTCATGGCGTGCGCCCCTCGACCCGCGTCGAGTCCTTCCGAGCCGTGGGCGCTGGCGAGAGCCGAGTCCCTTTACGCAGACCTTCGGACAGTTCGCGACCGGATCGACGTCGACATCGAGACCGGTGGCAGCCGGATCGGTAATGCCCCTTCATTCTCGAACCTGGTCCTCTCCCATAACACGCTCAGAGCACGGGTAGCCGCGAGCCTGGCGGCGGTCGATTCGGCCGCGCTCAGGGGAGATGACGCTCGCGCGCTCGGCATCATGCGTCGTACCCTGTCGCGAGACCTCGGCGCGGTCACCGCACCGGACGCAGCACCAGGGGTAGCCGCCGAGAAGGAGCCGGCCTGCGATTACGACGCCGGCACGGTGGCGGCCGCGCCAAACGGACTCGACTCGCTCCGGAAACGGATCTACGCCTGCTATAGCGGGGCTCAGTCTCATCTGGTAGTGGAAGGTGATACCCTGGACCGGCTCTCGATTCTCGGGGCGCTCGGCCGGACCGAAAGCCCGGGCCTGCGCCGGAAGCTGTTTCTCGGCTTGGAGCCGGTGTGGCGCAGCGTGAACCGTGACAATCAGCCGGGTAGTCCCTATCGGCTGCTGATTGCCCGCGAAGTGAAGGCGAGAGGCACCGCCGAGATTCCCGCGGCGGAGCAGGCACGGGCTTCTGGCGTGCCGCCCGATTCACTCGAGCGCTGGCTGCTTCGGGTGCTGGAGACGTGGCGGGAGGTCAACCCTGATTCGTTGATGGAGCCGTGGGACTGGTATTACCGGACCGGGCAGGCCAGCCGGAGGCTGAGCCCGCTGGTCTCACTGGAGCGGCTGACTTCGCTCAATCGCCTGGTCTACCGGTCGCTCGGCGCCGATGTCGAGGCGATCGGTGTGGAGTACGATCTGAGGCCGCGCGAGGGCAAGACTCCGGTTGCGTACTGCACTTTCGGAAGCCGCCCGCGATTCATCGATGGCCGCTGGCGGGAGGGCCAGCCGTGGGTGTTTGCCACCTACCGCACCGGCGGCCTGGATAACCTGAACGAGCTGCTCCACGAGACCGGCCACGCGGTGCACATCGCGGCCATTCGCAGCCGGCCCGCGTTCAGTGACTGGCCCGACAGCGATCCGTTCACCGAGGCGGTCGCTGATTTCGTTGCGCTGGACGTATACGAGCCGGAATGGCAGCAGCATTGGCTGGGAGACTCGGTGCCGCTGGCCGACGGCCTCCGGAGCCGGTATGGCGGCATCGTGCTCGATGTGGCGTGGGCGCTCTTCGAGTTGCGGATGCAGCGAGATCCAGGCGCCGACCCGAACCAGGTGTGGACTACCCTCACCCACGACTACCTGCGCATTCGCCCTCATCCAGGGCTTTCCTGGTGGGCCATGCGGGGCCAGCTGGTGGACTCCCCCGGCTACATGATGAACTACGCCGCCGGCTCCATCCTCATCGCGGCAATCCGCGCCGGTACCCAGGCAGCCCACGGACCGTTCGTGACCGGGGATTCGACCTGGTACTCGTGGGTGGCCCCACGTCTATACCGTTTCGGGCTGGAGCGGCCTACTCGGCAGGTGATCGAAGATTTCCTGGGCCGCCCCGTCTCACCCGCCGCGCTGCTGACCGACATGCGGCGGATGAAAGCGGAACGCTCGCCAGGGGCTGGTCGCTAGTTCGCGCGGTTCTCGCCTCCGCCGCCGTTGCCGTGGGACAACTCGATCTTCAGAATCGTGCCTCCGCCGCCGACCAGCCACCCGGTGCTTTGGTTGGAAAAGCCCACGGCCCAGAAGCCCGAGACTCCAGGCAGCAGAGACCAGGTAGCTCCCTCGTCCGGTGACCAAGCCGCTCCGCTGGGTCCGGTGGCGACGACGGTCCGCTTCAGGCTTGGTACGTAACTCAAACCGTAGACCGCCCCGTTGAAAGGCGTCGAAGTGGCCTGGATCCAGGTATGACCGCCGTCGGAGGAGCGGGCGACATTGTTCTGGGGGACGTCGCTTGCCACGACGTCACCGCCGCCGAGAATGCCATGATGGGGATCGCGAAAGCCGACGCTCACCACGCCTGATGTCGAAGTCCCCTGCAGGATCGGCACATCGTGGGAGGTCCAGCTGTCGCCCCCATTGGTGGTGGCGAGGATCCTGGCCTTCGCGCCACCACCAGTTCCTATCCACGCTCTTTTCCCGCCCTGGGTCGTAACGCATGTCCCGCTGGCCGCGAACCCGGCCTCACCCTCCTGGGCTGGAGGAAGCTGGGTGCCGATGTTTCGCCAGTGTTCCCCGTCGGTGGTCTTGATGACCGGGAAGCGGCCATTCACCGCGTCGGCGAAGGTGATGCCCCGGTTCGGGGTCCAGAAATCGAAGCAATCGTAGAAGAACCGAGTGTCGGGGGGGGCCTGGAACTGCAGATCCCAGGTGCGCCCGCCGTCCTCGGTCTTGTAGATCCGGTTATTCGCGCCCTCACCGGCCGAGAGCAGGTAGGCGACCTTCTCGCTCACCCCCTCCACGTCCCGGAACTGGAGCGTCTCCGCCCCGGGCACCACTCTGGATGTCCAGGTGCGTCCGCCATTGGTGGTTCGAGCAAACGTTCCGCCCGCCGCGCTGGCCCAGACCACGCGGGCGTTGACCGGACTGACCGCGAAGAAACGCTGGGTGGTGCCGCTCGTCTGGGGGGTGAGGGTTGGCGGCGAAGATGCTTGCCGGGATTCCATGGACACGCCCCGGGACGATGAGGTCGGTCCATCGGAGCAGGCGAGGGTCATGGCAGCGGCAACGGCGAGGGTACCGACCGCTACCTGAAGAGTGCGCGAAGGAAGCATGGGGGATTTCTCCGAGAAGATGACCCGGAGAGAGTAGTCCCTGCTTATGAGAGTCGCAAGAGACTCGAGGCGGATCAATCACATGATAGCCGCCGCCAATCTGTGAACAACACCGTCTCCAGCGTCCGAAGCATCCGTTCCTGCCCTGGAATGTCGGTCACAAACTCTAGCACGGCTCGCCCGGCCTGGACCAGGGCAAACAGTTGGTCGAACGAAGGCGGCCCGGCGTAGCTGGGCAGGTCACCGCCGACGCCGTCCCATCCCTCGATCGGTCGAAGCGGCAGGTCCAGCAGCACCGCCATGTCGGCCCCGCGGTCGAGCAGCCGCCCGGCGAGGACATGTTGCTGCAGCGGGAATGGCTCCACCTCTCCCTGGAGCAGCGTGGTGTTTGCGGCTCTCCACGAGAACACCCCCGGAGTGCCACGGTGCTGAGAAAGCCCGACCTGCGCATAGTCCGACCCTTGGCTGGTGCTCTGAGACGTCGCCGCTGTGACATCCGGGCTCACCGGGCAGCCAGGTTCGTCAGACCACAGCCGGCGGCGGTCAGCGGCAGAAGAAGGGAAGCGCGGTCCGATAGCAGCGGGTCGCCGCCATCAGATCAACCTCGGGAAAGCGATGGGTCCAAGGTTCGAACCAGGGTGCTCACTGGAAGCAACCGAACCATAATGCGGTCGGTCTGCGCATCCGTGCCAACGTCGCCGTTGACGACGAGGTCGCCGCGCAGTCCGAAATTGGCGGAGGCCACGAACGCCATGGAAATCGGGTAGGCGAGCGCTGCGACTTTGCGGCGGAACGTTGCGCGTCGTTGATGACATTCATTTGGCTGCCTTGGTTGGCGCATTGGAATGCCATACGCGGAAGTGGCGCAATGTTTCTGGGATGCCCGAATGGTTAGCACGCCTCGAGCGACAAGCTCACTCGCTCGCCGAGCACAGGCGACAGTCCAATTCCATACCCAGATGAGCCTTCCGACCATCGGCCGTGAGAACCCAGGGCCGGGTCTGCCAAGGCGGCTCATGACGCACATGCTGGGTGTGTCCGCATTCGAGGTCTGCGACCCAATGCTGTTCTGCGTCCTGATGGAATCCGACAACACGTCGTTTCAAGCTTGTCACTTCCGTTCAACGTGAAATCGATGCAGCACCCGGTGGAAGACGGGGGTGACAAGGAGGCCGGCGACCTGCGGCCGGGCGTCCTCTGCATGCTGGACTTCTAGGCGTGAAAGAGGACTTGGCTCAGCAGAAGGGCCCAGATGTAGAGACCGACTCCAAATACCGTGTGGGTCATCAGGCTCTTCAGTCTGGCCTGGTTGGGACTAGGCGTCTTCGAAGCGGCAAAGCCGAGCCCAAACGATGGCTGCATGACAAGGTAAGGCACTAGCGTGGTTGCAACACCGAAAGCCAATGCCGGCAACAGAGTCGGTCGCTCGAGCCAGCTTCCTGACGCAAGAAAGACGAACACCAGAGCGAAGGCGGTACCAATGAGGTAGTGCGCGACCCAACCCAACGTGCACTCATGCGGTTTCTGCGGAGCGGCGCCGATGCTGCGATGTACAATCGTTCCACCGGGCATGTGGAGAAGCCAACGCCCGAGCAAGCAGTAGCTCAGGGAAGGGATGTTAAAGCCACGCCTCAAGAACAATGCCCAAAGATCGATCAGGAGGGTTGCGCCGAGCCCGACAAGTGTTGCACCAATCATGTACCGTGGTTCGTGAATCATGAGTTGCCTCGGTTATAGGCGCCACACCCGCACAAGTGTCGAAGCTGCCGCCCGAGGCTCGCTCCCGCAAGCGAATGGGCAAGGAGGGTACTGAGGTGGCCTACAATGGGTCGGGACAGACCCTGGGGCCAAGGGGCTGACAAACAAGGCGATAATGCGACTCACACGGTACCGGAGAGCTGAGGCCTAACGGACCACGCATCAGCTGCGGCGACTCCTCAACTGGCGCACAATCCTAGATTTCCTCTTGAAACTGCCGCGCCGGCAGCTGCCTGCGCTGGTTAGGCCGCAGCCTCGCCAGGGCCCTTATCGGCTGACCTGATGGCCAGCGTGTTCCAAGGTCGTCACCGCAGCCTCCAGATCGCGTGCTTTTACCAAGACATAGTCGGTGTCGAACGTCGAGATGGCAAAGATGCTCAGCCCGGCCTCAGCCAGGGGCTCGGCGATAGAGGCCAGAATGCCAATCAGGTTGAGGGGCAACGGGCCCTTCACACGAAGGGCGCGGTATATACGCTCGCACTGAATGTTTAAGGGCACGCTCGCCTGAGGCGCGGTGATCGACAATTCGTCCGCCGTGCGGCTGATGGTGACGAATCGGCCGGGTGCCACAGCCCAGGTTGGCACCGGCGCGTCAGCGGCCAGGCGGCAGACCGCCAGGGTATACGGCCAGGAGCTCCATCGGCAGGCGCGGCCGTTGGGACGGGCCTGGAGTCTGGGCTTCGGCCATAGACGCAGCGAGTCCTAGAATGAGTGCCACAATAATCTGCTGCTGCACTACCTCTCTCCGATCCATGGCTGCGGCCTAACGGAGCGCGCATCAGCTGCGGCGCGCACAATCCTAGAAAAGGGAAGCACCCCCTCCCCGATCGCAAACACCAAGAAGCCTGCGGCGACGACGTCGACTCCAGCTCGAAAGTATCGGAGGGCCAGCAGACTCGTCGCTACGACTAAGGCAACGCTGTCAATCGCCCACAAGCTCGCCTGGAGGGTCGGTGAGGCGACCAGCGTCCCAGCCAGCCCGAACACCGCCCCAACGAGCAGACCACCGGCTGCGATTCGGTCTAGGGTGCTATTGGGGCTTGAGCTCATCGTCTCGCTCTGGACTGAAGGGGGTGGCGATGCAAGGCGTCGCTGTTGAGTGATGGTGGTCCCAGCCGCCTACGACTGGCGCATCAGCTGCAGGCCCTAGGCCGGCGCCCGCACAAACCTTCGGCCCACAGCGCGCTCACGGAGGGAGCCGCCCGCGCGAAACTTCGCGCGTCTTCGGCCTGTCGGCTGCATGTGCCGGTTAGGCAGCGCCGTTGAGGTGCTCCCGAATCGCCTGGTCATCCACAACCATGTGGTCCGCGACGTGGAAGACCGCGGCCAGCCGCTCGTGGGCCAGAGCCTCCTCCCGATCCAACATTCGCCCTAGCAGTGCCACGCCCTGCCAGGGCGACTCGGCCGCATTGACGACCGTGACCTGATACTCGGTCTCGACCGCTCGCAGCCGCAACGGGAACGCAACTCGATCCCAGGGGCCGGCGCCCTCCCCCCACTCGCCGACCGAGACCACGGCCTCCACGACACGGGGCTCGTGTTGCTCACCGAAACGGGCATAGTAGATCGCGTGTGCGTCCCCGTCCTCAAAGACAAAGCGCGTCAAGGAGACCGTCACGCCGCCACAGCAGTCGCAGCGGCTTCGGTTCGGCACTTCAAACTCGAACGTCAGCATAGCCCTGGTTGGCGTCTTTATAACGGACCGCGCATCAGCTACGACGATTTATCTGCTTTGACACTATCCTACGATCCTTAAACCCGAAGCGCCCGCCAGCTGCATGCGCTGGCTAGGCAGCGGGCAGCGTGTGACCGACCTCACCGCCTGCCGTGACCGTCCGGTCTTACGTTAATTCGGCAAGAACTCGGTACTTGGCCCATCTGGTAGGAGGTTCTATGGCTGTCCGCAGTGTGTCCTCCAAGTCGGCATCTTCCAACCAGGTTCGCACCCACCGGTATGAGCCTACCGCAGTCTACGCCCTTGCAAACACCCTCAAATGTGAAGGGGTCGACCTCCAAAACCTTCGTGGACCCTGGCGCCCAATTCGGCGAGCGCTGCTGCGGCAGGGGCGTAATGCCGAGCGTGCGCTTCCCATCGTCACGAATGGTACTGTGGAGATCGCAGTAGATACGGCTGAGCATGCGGCCGATCTGTCGGGATTTCTCAATTCAGCAGGACTGGAGCACCTAGACCTGGTCCCGAACCTCCGGCCGCCGGACCAAGATCTCGTACGCGACTAGGACGGGGGGACGAAGAGCACGTCGGTCGCGACTGCCTAGCGAATTGCGCATCAGCCGCGGCGGGCGCCCCGAGTGCGCTCCAGCCTAGATCTTCCTTTGAATGCCACGCCCGTCGGCTGCATGCGCGGGTTAGGCGGCACCTTCACCGGATGTCGATTGGCCTCAGCGGGCCCCGCCAGGTGGGGAAAGCGGAACCCAAGGTGCGCGCGTCCCGAAATCTGGTCAGCGACTCCGCCGAAACCCCTCCGACTCTACCGAGGAGCGGCCCCACGCTCGCTGGGACCGCGACCGGGAAACGTTGACACCGGGCAAGGACCTGCGCTCCATCACGGCGCGCGTGTGCCCTCAAACCGAAGGCGGAGCACCGAGTCGGGGCGGCTCGTCGCATACCGCGCTACGGTCGCGCCCACCAACTTGCCGTCTTGAAGGCGGTTGACGGTCCGTGACGTAACCTGGACACCCCTGCGCAGCACGCTCTCGAACGGGCCTGCCTCGGTAACGATGCTGTCGCCGTCCACCGCGACAACGCGTACCGGAACGGGCTTCCGGTTGGGGAAGTTGAACGTCCAACCCGAGGTGTTGGCGGTGGCGACCATCTCGAAGCTTACGAGCGTGCTGTCTCCGCTCTCGGTCATGTTGCGTACCGCCCACTTCCCGGCGACATCGCCGAGCGAGATCGTGGCCGGCGTCGCCGGGGCAACCGCCGTCGTGTCCCTGGCCGGTTGCTCCTCGGATTTGGCGCAGCCGATCAGGACGACGGCACAGCAGCAAGAGACGAGGTGGCGCATGACACCCTCCGTTGTCGAGGAGATACGGGGTGAGACGTTCCATTGCAGACTAGCGGGGCGAATTTACGCTCTCAATGGGGCGCAAGCAAATGAGTGCCAATGCCTGGTGCCGCCTAACGACAGGCTAATCAGCTGCAAGCGACCTGTGACAACCTATGGTCCTTGTCAACGGTCGGAGGTCCGGATACGAGCAGAGCACCTCCACACGCGCGTTTGTCGGCTGCATTAGCGGGTTAGGCGGCCGCCAGGCGATCAGCGGCGACTGAACACGGCGCCGTGCGGTATCCCCTTTGCGTTCCCCCCGTGGGGCCAGGTCTTGTCGTCCATCCGGAAGCCGGGCTGGGTCACCCCCTCCGGCCGGAAACGCTCATCGACCACCAGTTGACCGGTCGCGGGGTCGAAGCGCGCGATCATCACGCGATGCTTCATGCCGCCGTAGCCGGTGATCACCACCCGTCGCCGGTCCGCCGACATGGCAATCCAGTGCGGCACGTCGTCCGGCCCCAGGGTGACTCGGCTCGCCTCACGCGGAGCAGAGGGATCGCTGATGTCGAAGCTCACGACGGCGTTCCAGGCAGGGACCGTCACCAGGTAATAGTGCCCCGAGATGACCGGGATGGCGCAGTAGGTCCCCGCCTTGCGAGGGAACGAAGCCACCAGGCGTGCCGACGGTGTCTTGCTCTCCAGCCCCTCCATCAGATACAGACCGCAGGCAAAGGTCGAGACCAGGACGGTCCGGCCGTCGGCCAGGACCCGCGGTTCAGCGGTCAGCATGGACTCGTCGCCAGCCGGGCCGTTGGGAAGGGTGATGGTGTGAAGCAGTGCCAGGTCGGTGAGCCGCCAGATCTGGAGCTGGCGCGAGGCAGGGTAATCTTCGGCCATGTCGGTCGTGGTCGTCACGATCCGGTCGAGCGCGGGCA
>JBKJZM010000087.1:0-26036 GCA_046715295.1 Gemmatimonadales bacterium
CTCCCTCACGTGGCGCACTACTTCGTCGAGGGCCACCCCTACTGGCATCAGCGGGTGATCGTGATCGGAGCCGGCAACAGCAGCGTCGACGCCGCGCTCGAGTGCTGGCGCGCAGGTGCGACGGTGACGCTGGTGCATTTTGGCGAGGGGTTTGACCGCACGGTAAAGGCGTGGGTGCTGCCCGACATCGTCAATCGGGTGAAAGAGGGGAGCATTGCCGTGCGTTGGCGCTCGCGGGTGCGGGCGATCATACCGACTCACGTCGACGTAGTGTCAGACGAGAGCGGAGCCGGGGAGATGATCGCGGCCGATGCCGTTCTTGCCATGACGGGGTACCATGCCGATACCAGCCAGCTGCACCGGCTCGGCGTGCCGGTGGACCCGGTGACCGGCGTCCCGGCCCATGACGAGGCGACGATGGCTACACCGATACCCGGGTGTTATCTGGCGGGGGTCATTGCGAGCGGAAACGACGCGAACCGGTTGTTCATCGAGAACGCCCGCGGTCATGGCGACCTGATCGTGCGGCACCTGTTGCAGTCGCGTGCCGGCGCTATGCCGGCACCGTCGCCATCCGCTGGTCCCACTGCCGCATCATCGCGATGAACGCCTGAGCAATACCCGGATCAAACTCGACGCCCGAGCGGTCCTGGATATAGGCCAGGGCGCGATCGGATTCCCAGGCCTCGCGATAGGGGCGGTTGGTCCGTAGTGCATCGTAGACGTCGCAGACGTGGACCAGCATGCTGGCGTACTGGGCCCCTCTCGCGTCGTGAAGGGCAGGGTAGCCTCCTCCGTCCAGCATCACGTGGTGCTCGTAGGCCACCACCGCGGCAAGCTCCATCGGCTCCGGGCTCGCGAGGAGCATCCGGGCCCCGACGATGGGATGCTCCCGAATGACCAGCCGCTCGCGCTCAGTGAGCTTCCCTGCCTTTACCAGGATCTCCCGTGGGATGCAGGTCTTGCCGAGGTCGTGCAGCAGCCCGGCCACGCCAAGGGCGCGGACGGTCGCCCCGCCGAGATCGAGGTATTCCCCCAGGGCCATCGCGAGTACCGACACATTCATTGAATGCGTGGTCGTGTACTGGTCGAACTCCTTGAGCTGCAGGAGCGGCAGCACCATGGCCTGCTCCGCATGCATCGCAATGGACAGCGACCGCACCACCGCATCTGCCTCGACCATAGGGATCCTGGCGCCGCTCTGAATTTCCTTGTGGACCCAGTCCATGGTCTCGCGCTCCTCCCGGAGCGTGTAGGTCATCGCCACCACCGCCATGGCCGGCTCGAGCCGCAGGATCTCGCCCGGACCCTGGTCCAGCGTCACCTGCCCGTAACGGATCGGCGACTCGCCCATTTGCCAGATGTCGGTGCTCGACCCCGGGCGGATCCCCAGCCGGATCGCCATGTGCGACAGAAACCGTCCCAACTGATCACTGTCGAGCGGGCCAAGAATTTCGATTCGCTCCACACCGGCCTTCACCATCCGGCTGCTCCATTCCCACCCCTCCAGCTCGTGCACCACCTCGGATCCGAACACGACCTCGCCGGAAAGGAAGGTGAACTGAAGCTTGGGGTCGGGTTCCTGGAGCTCTCGCAGCCGCTCCAGCGCCGTCTCCAGGCCCCTGGCGGTTGCCGGGTGGTCGTCTCCGTACAGGCTCATCGTGGAGAGCGCCTGTGTGAGCGCTGTCAGGAAGCGAACGGGATCGGTCATGCGGCGGTCCAACCTGCGGCGGCGCGGATTTCGGGATCGGAATGCACTCTGGCGCGGGAAAGCACCTCGGTTGCCATCGGATGATCTCCCCAGTAACTCGCCAACCCGGCTACTGCTGCGAGCAGCTCGGGTGACTTCGACGCCAACCGACGTCCGAACCAGCGTCGGCGGTGCTGGGCCTGGGCCAGCAGTACTGTGAGCGCCACCGGCGTACGGGTTCGCGCCAGGAGTCGGAGGGCAGGCACCCTGATCTCCGCCGGCCGCCGGGTGTCCATCGCGATCCGGCCTAACAGGGGGGTCGCGTCAGGCGGACAGGATTCGAGGGCTGCTCTAAGCGCCAACCCAACGATCCCATCATCCTCATCTGGAATACCGAGCAGAATTCCATCGGCAAGGTGAGCCGGGGACTCCAGGAGGAGCTTGATTCCCTCCCGGCGGATTCTCGGGTCGGCATGCGCGGCGTAGCTCAGCGGCGAGAACCCATCGGGCCAGCTTCCCAGTCGCCCGATCAGCACCAGAATGTTGCGTTGGAGATACCAGGGAGCTTTCCGAAGCCGGGCGACCGCCACCTGGCCGAGACGTGGGCCCAGCGCCAGGAGCTGCTTCATCAGAGCGGCGCGAGTGGACCGATCGTCAGTACGTTCCAGGTGATCGAGCAACGTGTTCGCCGCCTCCATGCCAAGGTGCCGAACCAGGATTTCGACAACGTCCTGGTCCGGCGGATCCTGTGCCAGCTCCGCCTCCAAACGCTCGGCGCTGGCTACATGGCGCCAGAGCGCCCTCGTCGTCTCGGTCTGGGGTGCCGCCTCCAGCAGACCGGCAACCTGGCCAAGCTGACGGCGATTCAGCAGGGCTTCGGCGGCCGCGTACACCGACGGACCCAGGCAGTCCAGCTCCAGCGCCATATTGATGTTGATCTCGGGCTCACAGCCGCTCTGGGTTTCCTCGCTGGGATCATCCGGTGCTCTCCGGACCATCCCTTCGAGAACTGCCGTATAGGATTCGGGGTTTGGATCCTCGAGCTCCCAGTCCCCGATCAGTCGCGCGACGTTGCTGCGCAACGCGCCTTCCGCCTCGGCCCGGGTCTCCGGCGCTCCGCCCTCGGCATGATGGGCCAGCTTGTGTAGCAGGTTCAGCAGATTGTGGGAGATCGTCTGATGGGAGGCCTTGGCTGCCGCCTCGAGGATTTCCATCACGGCGTCCGCGGCCAGGACCTGCGAAGCGTTGAGCACGAACTGGCGCCGCTCGGCCTGATCGGCTCCGGTCTCCAGCAGGCGGCACAGAGTACCAGGATCGAGCGCATCGATGAGACTCGAGATCCGCTCTCCCAGCTGGTCCTCGACCCCCCCCTTACGCCGGGACATCTCCTCGGCCACCCTCGACAAATAGCCGAGCACCACTCGGTCGTACGCCATTTCACCTGACTTGCGGCCGATGGCCTGGGCCACAATCAATGGATCCGCCGCGCTCGGAGAGCTGGGCTCGTGTTCACTGGAGAGTGCCAGGCGGGCTAGCTCCACCCAGGCGTCCCTGCTGGGAGCGGAGTCGTCCCCGTTGGGGTCGCCGGCGACCCCGGCCTCCTGCAGAACGAACTTATCATAGCCGATAGGCCGGAGCCTGATGTGGTTCCAGGGGCCTGCCCGATCGAGCCGCGTTCCGAGCGGCCCTTCGCCGCGCTGCGGGTTGGCGCTGAGCGCAGCCAGCACGTCCTCAATTTCCTCCGCCTTCGCGCCGCGGGTCAGATGAACCGCCGCGATGCGATGCCGATGCAGCCGGTGCGCCAGGTCACGGAGCAGGGCATTCTTTGGATCGGTGGTGGCCGCCCCGATCACCAGCCGGTTCCGAGCCACCCCGAGAGTCACCGATTCGCGGTTCTCGAGGAGCGTATTCAGCCGCTGGGCGAATCGCTCCGCGGCAGCCCGCAGGTGGGGGTGTCCGGCCGGATACATGGAGCGCTTGTGGAGAACGATCGAGAACTCGATCAGGAAGTCGGCCAGCTCACGGGAAAGCGATGTAACACTTCTAGGCTTGGCTTCAGACTCCGGAGACGACGAGGCTCCCTCCAGATCGGGAGGCTTTTCTGACTCGCGCGCCGGCCTGAACTCTGCGCCCATCAGCATGCCTCAAGAACGCTGGAAGTGAGTACGGGGACCCGGGTAAAATGGCAAATTCTGAGCCCGCCATCGAGGACCTCCTAAGCGCTTATGCTACCAAGAGATCGACCATGGAACGAAGATGTGGCATCAGGGTGTCCCCTGCTATCTCGCGGGGGATCGCTGGTTCTGCCGCGCTTCCTTGCCACGGCCGCCAGATCTATCTTCCCCCGCTGATCTGGATCCTCTCTCTTTTCCGCTCGGAAGCCCATGGCCGACACCACCTTGATGGACAAGCTCGTCTCCCTCTGCAAGCGCCGTGGGTTTGTATTCCAGTCGTCCGAGATCTACGGCGGACTGGGATCGGTGTGGGATTACGGCCCCCTGGGGGTGGCGCTCAAGAAAAACGTCAAGGACCGCTGGTGGGATGCCATGGTTTACGCCCGGGACGACATCGAGGGCCTGGACGCGGCAATTCTAATGCACCCGAAAGTGTGGGAAGCGTCGGGTCACGTGGCCGGCTTCACCGACCCACTGGTGGATTGCCGGCAGTGCAAGAACCGCTTTCGCGCCGACGATCCACAGATCAAGGGCACGCCCGGCCAGCCGGATGCACAATGCCCGGTATGTGGAACCCGCGGCTCCCTTACCGAGGCTCGGCTGTTCAATCTGATGTTCAAGACCTTCATGGGGCCGGTCGAGGAGTCAGCGTCGGTGGTGTACCTGCGTCCGGAGACGGCGCAGGGTATTTACGTCAACTACCTGAACGTGCTCCAATCGTCTCGGCAGCGTATCCCCTTCGGTATCGCCCAGATCGGGAAGGCGTTTCGAAACGAAATCACCCCCGGAAACTTCATCTTTCGGACCCGTGAGTTCGAGCAGATGGAGATGCAGTTTTTCGTGCAACCGGGAACCGACGCGGAGTGGTTCGAGCGCTGGCGCGAGTGGCGGATGGAATGGCATCGCTCGCTGGGGCTCGACCCATCCAAGCTGCAATGGCATCAGCACGCCGGAAGCGAGCTGGCGCACTACGCCAAAGCCGCATTCGACATTCAATATCAGTTTCCCTTTGGCTGGCAGGAGATCGAAGGCATTCACAACCGAGGCGACTTCGATCTCGGCCGCCATCAGGAATACTCCGGCAAGAAACTGGAGTACTTCGACCAGGCGCAGAACCAGCGGTATCTTCCCTACATCGTGGAGACCTCCGCCGGCGCCGACCGGGTGACGCTGACACTGCTGGTGGACGCCTACCGTGAAGAGCAGGTCGAAGGGGAGACGAGAGTCGTGCTGGGCCTCCAGCCTTCCCTGGCGCCGATCAAGGCCGGCGTGTTTCCGCTGGTGAAGAAGGACGGCATGCCCGAGATTGCCACCACGCTCTACCACGATCTTCGGAGACAGTTCGCCTGCTTCTATGACGAGAGCGGCGCCATCGGCCGGCGGTACCGGCGAATGGACGAGGCCGGCACCCCGTTCGGCATCACCGTGGACGGGGATACGCTCGGTGGTGGCACCGTGACCGTCCGGCATCGGGACACGATGCAGCAGGATCGGGTGGGGATGGATCGCGTGGGGGAGTACGTGAAGGAGAAGCTGGGAGCTGGGAGCTAGGTGCTACCAGCTGCGACCTCCTAGCCCCTAGCTCCTCACTCCCGACTCTCATGCGCCTCTCCGATTTCGAGACCATGGTCCGCCGCCTCTCCAACGAGGTGCCGGAACACTTCTTCGAGGGGATAGCGGAAGTCGTCGTGTCCCCGCGGGCGGTGCCGCATCCGGATCGGGAGGGGATCTATACGCTGGGTGAGTGCATTCCGCTCCCGGTCGAGCTGGGCAGTGGAGTCGAGGGGCTACAGAGCCGGATCGTGCTGTACTACGGGTCATTCGCGGCCCTCGCCGGATCGCAGGGCGATTTCGACTGGCGGCTGGAGGCGTGGGAGACCCTCACCCATGAGCTGCGCCATCATCTCGAGTGGAGAGCCCGGGCACCCGATCTCGAAGACTTCGATTCGGCCGTCGAGCACAACTTCGCCCGGCACGACCAGGAAGCGTTCGACCCCACCTTCTTCCTCAGCGGCGAGCTCCAGCCGGACGGAACCTACTGGGTCGAAGACGACGTCTTCATCGAACAGATCGTCGGCTCCATTCCACCAGCCGTGACCTTTATCTGGCGCGGCCGGAGCTATCAGGTGGCGCCGCCCCAGGGCGCGGAGTTGCCGTGCTTCCTGACGGTCGACGGTGTGGGGGATCCCCCTCCCGGCGACCTGGTCGTGGTGCTGCGTAGAAAGCCCGGAATCCGCGATCTCTTCGGACCGCCCGGTGTGTTTCAGGCCAGCGTGCAGGTCACCAGCCAGGCGGATATCTTCCCACCATGACAACCGACCAAGGCAAGGAAGAACAAGGATGACACGGAATCTGGCCCTGCTCGGTCTCGCGCTTGTGAGTCAGCTACAAGCGCAAACGGGCGATCCCGGATATCGCGTCGGGGTAGTAAGCGAGTCCGGCGATGTGGCCACCTGGCTCAAGCCGGTGGGCACCGGGCTTTCCGTCGATCGGGTCGTCCCGGTCGGCATCATGCCCACCGATATCGATGGCCCGCACAACATTACGGTGTCGCCGGACCAGCAAAGCTATTACATCACCGTGGCGCATGGCACGCCGTTCGGCTCCTTGTGGAAAATGGCTGCGTCAGGCGATTCGCTGCTGGGCCGAGCCCAGGTGGAGCTGTTCCCAACCACGATCACCCTGACCCCGGATGGCCAGTTTGCGTTCGTGGCCAACTCGGATTTTCACGGCGATCACCCCCGAGTAAACGTGGTCACGGTGGTGCACACCCCGACAATGAACAGGATCACCGACATCCCCACCTGCGACATGCCGCACGGGGTGAAGGCGAACCACGTGGGGACCAGGATCTACGTATCCTGCATGCACAGCGACGAGATTCTTCAGCTCGATGTGGCCACCTTCAGGGTGGCACGCAGGGCCAAGACGGGTGAGGGTCACGCTCTGGCCAGCACCGGTCCGGCGAACCACGGGCCGGCCGCACCGCTGGTGGGAGGGGTGACCAAGGAGTGCTCTCCGACCTTCGTCTCCGTCTCACCGGACGACAAACGGCTTTACGTCGCTTGCAACTACAGCAACAGCCTCCAGGTCTGGGATGCGGCGACGCTGACACAGATCAAGGAAATTCCGGTCGGGAAGGGGGCATACAACGTGGAGCCGTCTCCTGACGGCACGCTGGTCCTGGTCACCAATAAGAAAGAGCAGAGCGTGAGTTTGGTGGACGCGGTCAAACTGACCGAGGTCGCCCGCATTCCCACCAGTAAGAAGATCGTTCACGGGGTCGCCTTTTCACCTGACGGGCGCCTGGCCTACGTCTCCTCCGAGTCTATCGGCGCGGATCCCGGGTCGGTGGACGTGATCGATCTCTCCCGGAGGAAGCTGGTGGGGAGTGTCTCGATTCCCGGACAACCGACCGGCATTACCATTCTCCGGCTGCCGTCCCCTACCGCAAGGCGCTAACCGAATGGTTTACGAAGCAACGACGACTCTGGACGGGCCTGAAGTGCTGTACCGGGCAAAGCGCTTCTTTGCCGAGCGGGTGCCCCTCAACGCCGCCTACCCGGAGAAGGAAGGGCCCAGCTTTGTCACCATGCGGGGGCAGGGAGGCGAGGAGATTGCGCTGGCGGTGTGGCCCGATCCGCGTGGCACACGGGTGCGGGTATCGACGTTGCTCTTCGATCAGGTCGTGGATCGGTTCCTCTCGACCCTGCCGCTCCCGGCCGAGCACGTCGCGTGAGCGCGTTAGCGGTGCGGGTGATGGTGGAAGATGCCTGGGACGAAGTCTTTCTCGAGCTTCCAGGGGACACCGCCCTGGGTGAGCTTAAGCGCCGGGCGCTCGAGCTCACCCACGTGACGCGGAATCCTTCAGAATATCTGCTCAAGTACCGTGGGGCGGCGCTGGGCGACGAATCCCGCTCCATGACCGAGGCCGGTCTGGTGCAGAACGGAGCTCTCATCGTTCTTTCCCGGCGGCGTAGGCCGGTGCGGTAGCGCAGCCGTGCCCGTGTCTCCGGCGGTGAGCCGCACGCTGACCCTCGTCGCCACCGCTGTGCTGGCATTCGACGGCGCGGCGATCGCCGGCCTGGGATACATGACCGGCCGAATGGTGCTCGTACCGGTGGGACTGGTCTTCTTTTTGTCCTCAGGCCTGATCCTGCTCTACCGACGCTGGCATCGGCGCAGGCTGGACGACATCATGGTAGCGCGCCGCGCCCTGGGTGAGGAGGCCCGCGAGATCCAGCGACTTCTAAGTAAGAAGTGAGTCTCCCCTCTCACCTCTCACTCCTCACTGCTTAATTTCAAAATGCCCGTTCCTGTTTTCACCCACCCCAGCTGTCTCAAGCACGATCCAGGCTCGGCTCACCCCGAGACGCCAGCCCGGCTTCGCGCCGTTCTCGACCGGCTCCAGGGGGAGCCCCGGGTGGAGGTGCGAATGGCCCAGCCAGCCACGCGTGAGCCGCTGCTGGCGGTGCATCCGGAGCCGTACCTGGCTGGGCTCGAAAGCATGAGCGCACGGGGCGGAGGAGCGCTCTTTCTGGATACCATCCTCAGTCGCGACAGCTGGTCCGCGGTGCTTGGCGGCACCGGCGCGGTGCTCGCCGCGCTGGATCACGCGATCGGTGGAGATGGACATGCCTTTGCCGCGATCCGGCCTCCGGGTCATCATGCCCTCGCCGCGAAGGGAATGGGGTTCTGCCTGGTGAACAACGTGGTCGTGGCCGCCCGCCATGCACAGTCGGCGGGGCGTCAGCGGGTCTTGATCATCGACTGGGATGTGCACCACGGAAACGGCACCCAGGCACTGGTTGAAACCGACCCGACAGTGCGTTACGTCTCGCTGCACCAGTACCCCTGGTACCCTGGAACCGGGGCAGCCGATGAGCGGGGAGTGGGGAACGTGTTCAACGTCCCGCGGGGACCGGGCCAGCCGCCGGCGCTTTACGTGAGTGATCTCTGGGCCGCTATCGTGGCCGCCACGACCGACTGGACCCCTGATATCGTGCTGGTGTCGGCGGGATTCGATGCCATGGCGGGCGATCCTCTGGGCGGGTTCACCCTCGAGCCGGTGCACTATGCCGACCTGACCACGCGGGTGCGCCACCGCTTGCCGGCAGTCCCCATCATCGGCATGCTCGAGGGCGGGTATCGGCCGGATCGGCTGGCCGATGGGGTGATGGCGCACCTCGGTGCGCTGGTGTGATCGCCCGGTTGCCTCTTCCGCGGCCAGCCGTATAATCCAGCCGGTTCGCGCCAGTCCCGTCTTTCCTCAAGCTTCGAGGATGCCCTTGCCTCATCCGTTGCGGATGGATGTCGAGCTGCTCCATCTCAAGACCAGGCACCCCTTCATCATCGCGCGCGGAGGCCAGAGCGACTACCGCACCGTCTGGGTCCGCCTGACCGACGGCGATGGACAGGAGGGCTGGGGCGAGGCAGCCCCGAGCAAGTTCTACGGCGAGACGGCCGAGACGGTGCTGGCCGCGCTCGAGGTCTACCGGACAGCCCTTCCCGACGACCCGCTCAATTTGGAAGAGGCCGAGCGGCGCTGGGAAACGATGCTGCGCGGTAACGCCGCCGCCCGCGCGGCGCTGTCAGCGGCGCTGCACGATCTTGCCGGCAAGCGGCTCGGCGTTCCGGTCTACCGGATGTGGGGGCTCGACCCGTGCAAGGCGCCCAGGTCGACGTTCACCATTGGTCTCGACTCACCGGAACGGATCCGGGCGAAAGTACTCGAGGCCGAGCAGTATCCGATCCTCAAGGTCAAGCTCGGAACCGATCGGGACATCGATACTCTGCGAGCCATTCGGGGCGCCACGGACAAGGAGATCCGGGTAGACGCCAACTGCGGCTGGACGGTGAAGGGGACCATTCGCATGCTGCCGATCCTGGAGGAATTCGGGGTCACGGTGCTCGAGCAGCCGCTGCCACCGGAGGATCTCGAGGGTCTCGCCGCAGTTACCGCTCAATCCGAGATCCCTGTCATCGCCGACGAGAGCTGCGTGACATCGTTGGACATTCCGCCGCTCGTGGGCAAGGTGGACGGCATCAACATCAAGCTGGCCAAGTGTGGTAGCCTGCGCGAGGCGCTGCGCATGATCGCAATCGCGCGCTCGCACGGCATGATGGTCATGGTGGGCTGCATGATCGAAAGCTCGCTCGGCATCACTGCCGCGGCCCATTTTACTCCTCTGGTGGACATCGTGGATCTCGATGGCGCCGCACTGCTCGCCAGCGACAGCGACCCGTTCGTCGGAGCCGGTATTGAGGGAGGGCAGGTGACACTCCCCTCGGGCCCGGGTCTCGGCGTCAGGCGGCGATGACCGACCGCTTCGCCCTGGTCGCACTCCCCCTCCCACTCGCCACCCCCTACACCTACCGCATTCCCGAGACGCTGGGCGATCGAGTCGTCCCCGGCGCGCGCGTCGTGGTGTCGGTTCGCCGGCGGGAGCTCATCGGGCTGGCTGTGGCCGTGGATACGACGCCTCCAGCGGCGGCGGCAAAGGACATCCTGGCCGTGCCCGATGCAGAGCCCGCGCTGTCCAGAGCACTGCTGGCAACGGCCAAGTGGATGTCCGGATACTATGCCGCGCCTCTCGGCCTCACGCTCAAGAGCTTTCTTCCCGGCGGGATGTGGGGGGAGTCGCAGGTCATCCTGTCGCTCGTGAACCGTTCGCGGGCCAGCGGAGGGGTGGCGGGCGAGGTGCTCGCATGGCTGGAGGCGCGGGGGGGGGAAGCGGCCGTCTCGACTGCCGCCCGCGCGCTCAAACGTCCGCTCTGGGATGTCATTGAGCGCCTCACCCGGATCGGCGCAGTAACCCTGAGAGTGCACCCCCCGGACACCAGGGCTGCCGGGCTCACCGAGCGAGTGCTCTCGCTGACGGAGGACAGGCCTACCCTGCTCGAGCGGGAAGCTCATTTCAAACGGCGGCCCAAGCAACAGCAACTCTACGAGACGCTCGAAGTCTTGGGCGGAAGTGCCCCGATACGGCATCTCTCGGAGCAGCTCGGCTTCAGTGACGGTGTGCTCAATGCGCTCGTGCGACAGGGGCTGGCGCGGGTGGCGCGTTCGGAAGTGTTGCGGGATCCGTTCGCCGGCTCGCCGGCCCCACCGCCGCCCACCGAGCTCACCCCTGATCAGTCGGTGGCCCTCTCCGCCATCTCGGAGCTGGAGCCGGGAGAAGCGGCCCTCTTGTTCGGGGTGACGGGAAGCGGCAAGACGCTGGTATATCTCGAGGCGGTGCGGCGGGTCCTCGCGGCGGGGCGTGGTGCCATCGTGCTGGTTCCGGAGATTGGTCTCACGCCCCAGACCGTGAGCCGGTTCCGGGGCGCATTCGGCGATGAGATTGCAGTGCTCCACAGCGGATTGTCGGACGGCGAGCGGGCGGATGCCTGGCGCTTACTCCGGCGGGGCGATCGCCGGGTGGCGGTAGGCGCGCGCTCGGCGGTGTTCGCGCCGGTTGCCAACCTCGGCGTGATCGTAGTTGACGAGGAGCACGAGGCGAGCTACAAGAATGGCGAGACGCCGCGCTATAACACCCGGGACGTGGCGGCGGTGCGCGTCCGGCTCGAGGGCGCGGGCCTGATCCTGGGGAGTGCGACACCCTCGCTGGAAACGATGGTCAGGACGGAAACCAAACTCCAGTTACTCCGCTTGCCACAGCGGGTCGAGGCCCGGCCGCTTCCACCGGTGGAGGTCATCGATCTCCGGGTGGCCCCGAAGGTATCGGGTACCGGTCCGGTCCCGTGGTCCGAAGCCCTGGACTCCGGCATCATCGCCACTCTGGCTCGGCGCGAGCAGGCTCTTCTTCTCCTGAACCGCAGGGGCTACGCCGCCTTCCTCCAATGCCCTGATTGTGGGGAGGTGTGGCAGTGCCCCCACTGCAGCATCTCGCTGACCGTGCATCAGGCCCCAGCGGGACTGCGCTGTCACTATTGCGGCCACGAAGAGCCCGTCCCCCTCACCTGCCGCGCCTGCGCCAACCCGGTCCAGCAGATGCGCGGAGTCGGCACCCAGCAACTGGAACGCATGCTGGCCGACCGCTATCCGGATGCCCGGATAGCCCGAATGGATCTGGATACCACCAGCACGAAATGGTCGCACCAGCGGATCCTGGCGTCGGTGGAATCGGGCGAGATCGATCTGCTGATTGGGACCCAGATGATCGCCAAGGGTCTGGACTATCCCAACGTGACGCTCGTCGGCGTGGTTGACGCGGACACCGGACTGTATCTGCCGGACTTTCGCTCGGCGGAGCGGACATTTCAGCTCCTGGCCCAGGTGGCAGGGCGAGCCGGCCGGGGGCCCAAGGGTGGACGAGTGCTGGTTCAGACCCGCCATCCCACCCATCACGCGCTGGTGTGGGCCCGCCAGCATGACACGGAGGGTTTTCTCCGACAGGAGCGCGAGCTGAGGCTGGATCCGCCGTACCCTCCCACCACGTCGCTCGTGAATCTGCTGGTGTCCGGCCCGGATGAGGGTGAGGCAGGACGCCGTGCCGCGTCTGTGGCGGACTGGTGCACGGCGCTGATCGAGCGGTACGCCCTCCCCATCATCGCCCTGGGGCCTGCGCCTTGTCCACTGGTGCGAATCAAGGATCGCTGGCGATGGCACGTGCTGCTGAAGGGCCCACCGAAGTCGCTGGGGAGAGTAGTGCGCTACGCGGCGCGGAGGCTACGCCGGGAAGGAAGCACACGGGTAGTGATCGATAGGGATCCGGTTTCGCTGTTGTAGATCAGCCCTACGGCGCAGGCCAGGCTCCCAGCGCCCGTCTCACTACCACCAGCTCACCGAGATGATACGCGGTGTGATCCGCCACGAGGAGAAGCTCGCGCAAGTAGGTCTGGTCTTTCCCGGCCGGCACCCTCGCCATGAGATCGACGCCCGGATTCAGGGCCAGCTGCTTGAGGGCGTCACGGTCCTTGCGAAATGCTGTCACGCTCTCGTCCCAAGCGCCCGGCGAAGGTGGCGACGCGCTCCCGGGCCAATAGTCGTCCGGCCACTGGCGCTCCTCGTAGTCCGGCTTCAGGCAGAAATCCAGGATGTCTCGTTGCGTGATTCGGATATGCTCGAGCAATTGCCAAGGGGAGTACGGAAGCCCCTGCGGAGCCTGCCCTCGGAGTTTCTGCGGAAGTCCGCTGACCACTTTGTCGAAGCCGGCATGCGCATCTTCCCAATCGAGTAGTCGCGCAACGACGGCACGCATGGAATCGGCCATTTGGAAGTGTGCTGTACTAATGGGGGTCAAGGCATTTGGAGGTTGCGCTGAGCACCCTTGCGTCGCTCCCGGATCCCACGAAACGGAACACGATTGGAGCCTCGCTACACACCTCGCCCCGCGGGAACAGGAACACTTCTGTGGTATCCCCCAATCGCTTGCCGGTCCACGCGCGAGTATGCCCTGACCACAGCGCGAGGGAATCGGCGTGGGTACGCGCGGCGTCCAGGGCCCATACTACCGGGGTTTGGGAGGCCGAGAGCCGGGCCAATCTCACCGAATCCTGTCTCATGGCAGCTCGGATGTACCGTTGGGCGGGCCTGGCGTAGGCCCTGCCTGGCCAATTTCCTGAATATGGCTGGAGGGTGTATAACACGGCGACGAACAGCCCTGCGGCCAGGATCGTCAGCAACAGAGGCTCCTTGCCTTTGATCATCCACCCGGCTTTGGCGCCGGCTGGCTGAGCGCGACGCGCAGCGAGGGGGCCTGCTGGACGAGCGCCTCACAGCCGCTGTTGGCGCCATGGTTCGCCAGTGCGCGGTCCATAGCGGCGCCGAACTCGCCCGTCGCCACGAGCTCGGCCACCCGCATGGCTACGTATTCGTCAGCGACCTTCTGGCGTACGGCAACCCCACTCGGGAGCCCAAAGGCGGCCGAGCGGCGATCGGTGGGTCCTTCGAATCCCTTGGCCCAACTGGATCCGTCCCACCCGTCGTATCCCTCAGCCGACCAGATGTGAACGTAGGTGGCGTCCTCCCAGACGTATTGCCGGCCCAGCATGTAGGACATCGACCTCCCCCTGGCGAAGTGTGATCGGCTTCACCGAGTCACGGTGTCGTCTCAAGGCACAGCATTTCGTGGGCGCTGCCTTGTAGGTCCAGCGCTAGTCCTGCAATACGAACGTGACCTTTAACAGCACCCGATATTCGGTGATCTTTCCCTTCTCGATCACGACCTTTTGACTCTTGATCCAGGCGCCGCTGAGGTTTCGGAGGGTCTTCTCGGCTCGGGCGATACCCTTCTGAATTGCGTCCTCAAAGCTCTTTGAGGAAGAGGATTGGATCTCGGTGATTTTGGCGACGGCCATAAGGGCTCCAGGCCAGCAAAACTGGCGGCGAATGGTTTCTTGTGCGGGTCGGCTGAATGCTACGGGCTCACGCCGTAGCCGATCTCGGTCCCGATGTAGATGATGCGGCGCGGTGCAGGCTCGAACACCCGACCGCCGACTCCGTTCAGTGTCACCGACCCGACGTAGCGCCGGTCCCATAGGTTGTTCACTCCCAGAAATGGCGCAAACTCCACCCGACCGGAATGGCCATCCCAGCCGAGCCGGAGATTCGTGATCCCCGCACCCAGGGCATCCACGTAGGTCGTGTTGGCGTCATCCGCCACGATCGACGAACTAATGGTGTGGTCGGCGTCGAGGAAGAATGCCGCAGGCAAGGAGGTGCGGAGCCCCAGACGCCAGAAGTGTTCCGGCACTCCTGGCAGCCGGTTGCCGTCCAGGACCGTGCCGTCCGCCAGCTGGTAATCGGTAAACCGATAACGGGCGTAGGTGTAGGAGCCCCGCAGGGTAAATCCGGCGGCGGGTGATACGTTGACCCCGATTTCAGCGCCGTCATTGTGGGTTTTCCCTGCGTTCCGGAAGAAGGCGCGCCCACCGATCTCCGGCCCCTGAACGATGGCGTCCGACACCCGGCCCAGAAAGAGCGCCACCGAGTAGCTGACCTTTGGTACCGGCTGCCCGCGTGCGCCGATCTCATAGTTCACCGCCCGCTGCGGCCCGAGGTCGGGGTTGAAGCCGCCTGAGCCATCGGGCTGGTTGGCCAGCTCTGTGGTCGTGGGAGTCTCGAACGCGGTTGCCACATTGACGTACGGTACGAAATGATCGCCCAGCAGTAGACTCAGTCCCAGATTACCACTCACTGCCGACATGGTTCGGGCGCCGCTGTCGTCCCCGTCGGAAAGAGCTCGATCGTCCAGGGCGAACCGGGCCCAGTCGAAGCGGGCGCCGGCGCTGACCAACCAGCGTTCCCCCGGATTCCAATTGATCTGGGCAAACGGGCCGAACTCGGTCACTTGCTCCCGCTGATCCAGGATGACGGTGGTGGTCGGCTGGCCAGAGCTGGAAACGAAGTTTTCCCGGTTATCTCTCATGCGCTGCAGGTCGACGCCGGCCGTGAGTCTGGGCGCCTGCTCCGCGGCGCCGAGCCGGCGATTGGCGCTGACTCTCGCGCCACCCACCACACGATCGATGGCCACATAGGTGCCGGAGGTGGGCGTGATGCCGGTCGGAGGTGGAGCCGCCAGCGGGTTCGCCAGATCCCGGAGCAACCCGAAAACGGTGGCTTCGTACTCGTTCCCGCCGGCATCGAAATGCCGGACCCTGAGCGCGACCTGGTGCTGCTGAGCATCCTTGTCCGCCCCGCGGCGAATGTTGTTCGCCGCGGCCGAGTCGGGGTTGGCCCGGTACTCAGCCCGCGTCAGGGCACCGGGGTTCTGCCCTCGCGGGTTATCGGCCAGGCTCAATCGTACCGTGGCCAAGGTCGATCCGGTGACGGCATAGTCCATGGCTGCGTTGAGCTGGCGGAACTCGGCGGCGCTGTGCTGGCGAAAGCCGTCGGTCTTGAACTGAGAGACCGACAATGTACCGCTCACGTTGCCGGAACGCCCCGACGTCCAGCTCTGCCACTTGTAGAAGTCGTCTCCGTCACGTTCTCCAGTCCCGCCCTGCACCCGCAGCCGCTGGGCGAACGGCCCCGCCGCCGCCGGCTCACTGGACAACGCAACCACCCCACCGGACGCGTTTCCGTACAGAGAGGAGCTTGCGCCCCGCAAGACCTCCGCCCGCTCGATGTTCGCAAAATCGATGTTGGTGAGCTGGCTCTGGCCGTCGGGAAGCGTCTGAGGCACGCCATCCAGCAGGATCTTGAGGCCACGCACACCGAAGTTCGAGCGGCTGCCGGCGCCCCGGATGGAGATGCGCTGGTCGAGGGAGAAGTTGTAGCGGTTGGCCACCACAACGCCGGGCAGATTGTTCAGCGCCTCGTCCAGGCCGATCGTCTGCTGACCCCGCTGGATTTCGGTGCGGTCGACCACGCCGACGGCGTAGGGTACTCTCTGCAGCGGCTCGGCCGTCCGGGTCACGTTGATTTCCGGAAGCCGCCGGACACGGCTGGTGTCCGGTGCGACCGTATCCGGCCGCACCGGCTCCTGGGCGAACAGGGCCGAGGCCGAAACCAGGCTTAGAAGCCCCAACCCCCCCGAGCTCAACGAGGCAGGGTACTTTAAGCTCCAGCGGTGGGGCAGCTCACTCCATCGGTGCATGACGATCTCCTGGTTGCGACAAACCTAATCTGCCGTTGACTCAGGGCCATGGCGCTTGAATCCCCCCTGGCCCACCCCTAGCTTCCTCCCCCAAATGCCCAACCCCAAGGACACCTTACCCGACTTCAGCCGGCCCCCGTTTGCTGGAGCGCCGGAGGCACGCTTTGCACCGCTCCCCGCCGATGGAGTCCTTCCCGAGGGGTTTTTCTCCACCTCGAATCTTCCTACCTATGTCCATGTTGGCGGTCAGTGGCTCGCGCCGATCCGTCCCCGGATGGACTGCGTGGTGGTCAAGCGACCCGGCCTCCTGGAGACCATCGAGCCCCGCCGCCTGAAGCGCGGCGAGTTGATCGCCATGGGGGCGGCCGAGGACGGAACCGAGGGGATCGTGGTGCACACTCAGGGGTTTCTGGGCAACGTCCATGGCGCCAATGAATTCCAGTTCATGTCCACCGAGGTCAGCCGGGAACGCCCCGTAAATTATGAGGAGCTCGCCGCGCGGCTCGGTGAGGAGAAGCGCAGGGGAGGGCATCTCATCTGGGTGGCGGGGCCGGCCCTGGTTCACTCCCGCGCGCGAGCCGACTTCGAGTGGTTTATCCGGAACGGCTACGTGCAGGCGGTGCTGGCCGGGAATGCAGTGGCCGTGCATGATATCGAGGCGGCCATCTTCGGCACCACGCTGGGGATGAGCAGCACCGGCCAGCCCACCCAGGGCGGACACGGTCTGCACATGCGGGCGATCAATCGGGTGCGGGCTGCCGGCTCCATCGAGCGTGCGGTCGAGAGCGGCCTCATCACGAGCGGCATCATGCACGCGCTGGTAACCTGCCACATTCCCTTCGTCCTGGCCGGCTCCATCCGGGATGACGGCCCCCTGCCTGGTGTACACAGCGACGCGCTGGAGGCGCAGGACGCCATGCGTGAGCATACCGTCAAGGCAACGGGGGCCATCTTCGTCGCCACCGCACTCCATGCCATCGCCGTGGGAAACATGCTGCCCGCCTTCTATCTGTGTGACGGCGTTCCGGCGCCCCTGATGACGATCTGCGTCGATCAAACCGAGTTTGTGGTGAACAAGCTCAAGGACCGGGGTACCCATCAGGCCTATGGTGTCGTCACCAACGCTCAGGATTTCATGCATGTGCTGCGATTCTACACCACGCAGTGGGAACAGGGCGCCGCATGAATGATCCCTCGCGCGCGCCCTGGCCCGGCCTGGGCTGGGAGCGGCTGGCTCAAGCCGTGGCCGAGGTTCTGCCTCCCGCGGAGGTAGATGGGGTCTGGGCATTCAGTCCCTTGCGGCGGGAGAGCAAGGAGTGGGGCACCGCCGTGCTTTCCCGCGTTGACGGCGATCGCCGGCGGATCTACACCGCGCGGTATGTCCTCGCGATCAAAGGCAAAGAGCGGGGAAAGTTCGAAGCGTCGGTGCAGGAGGTGGGAAGCGGTCCGCTGGACGCTCTCGACCGGCTGGTTCAGGAAGCGCAGCGCCGGATCGACGACGAGCACCCCCCGATTTCCATGCCTCCGGAGTCGTGGTTCCCCACCGTTCTTCCCGCGGATCTCGGAGTCGATGGCCAGCCTCGGTAAGGCAGAAGCCGCGGCCCATTCCGAGCGCTTTCGCCGTCACCTTCGAGAGCATCATCAGCCGGTCACCCACCAGCGCGACATGGTAGCGCAGGTCGTCTTCCTCGCAGACGAACATCTTTCGGTCGAAGCCATTCGGCGAGAGCTGAAGCAGCGGGGACAGCGGGTGGGGACCGCCACCGTCTACCGTACCCTGGAACTCTTGGTCGAGAGTGGCCTGGTGCGGGCGCACGACTTCGGCGAGGGTTTCAAGCGCTACGAGCCCATGGCGGCGCAGGCGGACCACGAACATCTGATCTGTCAGCGTTGCGGCCGGGTGGTGGAGTTCGCCAACGAGCGGCTGGAGCGGATGCTGCCGATTCTGGCCGACGAGCACGGCTTCCAGCACCAGCGGCACCGGCTGGAGATCTACGGCGTGTGTCGCGAGTGTCGCCAGCGAGAGCTCGGGCCGCTATGAACGAGCCGGCCGCGCTGGGCTTCGTCGTGGCGTTCTTCGCCGGGCTGTTGAGCTTCCTCTCGCCCTGCGTGCTCCCCCTGGTGCCTTCCTACGTGGGATTCATCACCGGGATGACCCTGCCCGAGGTATCCGGGCGGCGCCGTGCCGCGCTCACTCACGCGCTGCTGTTTGTCGCGGGGTTTTCCCTGGTGTTCGTTCTGCTGGGCGCCAGCGCCACGGCACTGGGGCGCGCGCTCAACTACTACCAGGTCTGGCTTCAGCGCGTGGGTGGTGTGCTGATCATCCTGTTCGGCCTGCTGTGCCTGGGTGTCTTCAAGGTTGACTTGCTCAACCAGGAGCGCCGGCTTCACCTGGACAACAAGCCGGTTGGCTACCTGGGGTCTCTCCTCGTGGGCATGGCATTCGCCGCGGGATGGACACCATGCATCGGGCCGGTGCTCGGCGGCATCCTGGGGTTGGCGGCCACATCGAGCGACGTCACCCGCGGCATGCAGCTGCTGGCGGCGTACTCGGCCGGGCTCGCGTTGCCGTTCCTGCTTGCCGCGGTGGCCATCGAGTCTTTCCTCGACTGGTTTCAGCGGTTCCGGCGCTTCCTGCCATGGGTGATGCGGGTCAGCGGCGTCATGCTGATCGTCGTCGGCGTGCTGCTGGTGACCGGTGAATTCACCCGGCTGGCGGGCTGGTTGCAGGGGCTCACGCCGGATTTCTTGCGAGAACAACTGTAGTTCACATCGCTCCAGCCACCGGAACCGACAGCAGGCGCGAAATCTGTGTGCCATCGCCGAGCTGGCCCGCCGGCCGTCAAGCCGATTTCAAGCCGTCGCCACCGATCCTCACGCTTCAGTCTGCTCGCCCACGCTCTCCTCTTGGAGCTCTTCCTCCATCTGCTGCCGGCGCAGCAGCTCCCAGTAGCGTCCTGCCGCCGCCAGCAACTCTGTGTGGGTGCCTTGTTCCACGATCCGGCCGCCATCGAGGACCAGAATCCAGTCCGCATCGCGCATTGCCGCCAGGCGATGCGACACGATGATGCTGGTGCGCCCGGTAAGGGCGTCCCGCAGGCCGGCAAGGATCCGCGCCTCGGTCTGCGCGTCCACGGCGCTCAGCGCGTCATCCAGCACGAATATCGGGGGATCCTGCGCCAGGGCGCGCGCAATGGCCGCGCGCTGCTTCTGGCCACCCGAGAGGTTGATACCCCGCTCCCCGAGCATGGTGTCGTAGCCGTCGGGCAGCGCCGGCAGCGCCTCGGTGAGCTGCGCGATCTCCGCCACCCGCTCGAGCCGGCCGTCGTCGGGCGCGCCCAGCAGGATGTTGTGGCGGAGGGTCTCACCGAACAGAAACGTCTCCTGGGGCACGAACCCGACCGCACGCCTGAGGTCGGGAAGCGAAAGCTCTCGCAGATCCACTCCATCGATCAGGACGGCACCCTGGTCCGGGTCATAGGTGCGGACGATCAGGTCCACCAGGGTGGACTTACCCGAGCCGGTAGGCCCGACGATAGCGAGCGACGACCCACGCTCGACCCGGAATGAGATGTCCTGCAACACCCAGCCACGCTCGCGCGCTCCCGGATAGCTGAACCATACGCCTCGAAACTCGACTTCCCTGGAGCCCTTCGCCGGTGGCAGCGCAACCGGCAACGGAGGACTGGTAATCGCCGGGCGCTCGCGAAACAGCTGGTTGATCCGGCCCATCGACGCTGCGCCGCGCTGCACCAGGTTGAACGCCCACCCGAGCGCGATCATCGGCCACACCAGCATGGCCAGGTACACACCAAAGGCGACGAACTGGCCGACGGAAACCGCTCCTGCCATCACCAGTTTGCCGCCGGCGTACAGGATGACCAGACCGCTGAGGCTCCCGAGCAAGGTCAGCAGCGGGAAGAAGGCCCCTTGCACCCGTGCCAGGCCAAGGTTGCGGAAGAGGTAGGTGTCGTTGAGCGCACGAAAGTGGGTAATTTCTGCGCGCTCCTGCCGATAGGAGCGGACCACGCGGACCCCGGACAGGTTCTCGTGCGCGTGGCTGGTGAGCTCGCTGAACTGGGCCTGAATCTCCACTGACCGGTGGTGCATGACCCGGCCGAGCGACACCATGGCGATCGGCAACCCGAGAAGCGGTACCAAAGCCAGCAGGGTCAACTGGGCGCTGATGGCTACCATCGCCGGCGCAATCAGGAGGGCCCTTGTGGTGGTGTCCACTAGGTACATAAGGGCCGGCCCCGCTACCATTCGTACTGCCAGGAGATCGTTGGTTGTGCGGGCCATCACATCGCCCGTTGGGTACCGGTCGTAGAATTCTGCGGACATCCGCTGAAGGTGGTCGTAAAGCTGGTCTCGTAGGTCCGTCTCAACGCGGCGACTGCCACTGTTGAGAAGCTCGCGCATGCCGTAGCGGGCAACCCCGCTGGCCAGGGCAACGAGCAGCAGCAACGCTACTGCGGCTCTTATCTGGTAGAAACCGCCGCCGTCCCGCAGGGCGTCGATCCCCTGCTGAAGGAACCGAGGACCCAGAGTGGCGAAGAAGTTCGAGATTACGACGAGGGCGAGGCCGACCAGAAAGGCGCGCCGGTAGGGCTTAAGGTACGGTAGGAGAGTTCGAAGCTCGTGCATAAGACGGGCTGAAATGTCGCCGGGTGAGAAAACCCCAGCAAGTCACTCCCAAGGAGGCTTTGATGTCGAGAACGATGATTGCAGCGCTAACGTTGGTGGCCGTCGCAGCCTGTGGCGGCGGCGACAGAGGGGATGCGGCCACGGCGGACAGCCTGAGTCGTGATCTGCAGCTTGCCCCCGTCGATACCACCGCCGAATTGAACGATCGTCCCACGGCGAGCCCACCCGCCGCTACGCCACGCGCCAACCGTCCAGCCACTCCGAGGCCAAGCGCGCCGTCCCAGCCGAGGGCCAGCGCTCCGGCAGCGGCTCCCAGGGCCCTGGACGCCGGCACCACCATCATGGCATCCACGAATGCCGAGCTTCGCTCCCACAAGAACAAGGTGGGTGATACCGTCACCGCAACCGTCGGATCCGATGTCAAGGACAGATCGGGCCGAGTGGTCATTCCGGCGGGATCTGAGGTTGTGCTGAAGGTTACCGCCATCAAGGAGTCGGAGAACAAGAGCGATAAGACCGGCACACTGACCCTGCAGCCCACTTCGGTGAGCATGAACGGGCAGTCCTACCCTATTTCGGCCACCATCGAGGGCGTCACCACTGAGCTCCAGGGCAGGGGGACCAATGCAGGTGACGTCGCGAAGCCGGCGGCTGGCGCCGCGGTTGGCGCCGTGGTTGGCCGGGTGCTCGGTGGAAGCACCAAGGGCGCCATCATCGGGGGAGTGCTCGGTGGCGCGGTCGGCGCCCAGCGGGCAGTGGAGACGAAGGACCGCGATGTCGTGCTACCGCAGGGCACCACGGTGACGCTGTCGCTGGACGAGCGCTTCACCCCGGTGAGCTGAAGCCGAGCTCAGGATAGAAGGTTGTCTAGGGTCTAGGGTCCAGGGTCCAGAGCGAGTCGACTCTAGACCTTAGACCCTCGACTTTTTTCAGTACCCGGCCCCCCCGCCCCCTCGCCGCGGATCGCTCACTCCCTGCCATCCGCTCGGGGTACGGATGATCGCCTCGACGTCACCCCACGTGCCCTGCCTCGAAATTCCGTGGCCACGCGCTCTCAGACTGTCCAGCACCGCCGGTAGAAATCCGTCGCTCTCGACCCGAAGGCTGTCGGGCAGGGCCTGGTGATGATTTCGGGGCGCCTCCACGGCCTGGGGCAGCCGCATCCGGTGATCGATCACGTTTGAAATAACGTGATAGACCATGGTGATGATCCTAGGTCCGCCCGGTGTACCGGTGACCAGGTACAGCTGTTTCTCGCGGTCCAGCACGATGCTTGGCGTCATGGCCGACAGCATCCGCTTTCCGGGGGCGATGGCATTGGCCTCTCCCTGCACCAGGCCGTACATGTTGGGCTGGCCCGGTGAGGTGGCGAAGTCGTCCATCTCGTCGTTCAGCAGGAAACCCGCTCCCGTGACGGTGACCGCGCTGCCGTAGCTGTTGTTGAGCGTCGTCGTGCAGCTGACCGCATTTCCTTCCGCGTCCACGACGGAGTAGTGCGTCGTCGATGCGCCGGCTTCGGTGCCGGTCTCGAACCTAGGCGTGACCGATGCCTGCTCCCCGATCTGCTTGCGTAATTCCGCGGCATACTTTTTCGAAAGCAGCCGTTCGACTGGATTGCGAACGAAACCTGGATCGCCCAGATACCGGTTGCGGTCGGTAAACGCGCGCCGCATCGCTTCGGCCTCTCGGTGCATGAGGGCCACGGATCCGAACAGGGGCAGCGGGTTGTAGCCTTCCATGATGTTCAGGATCTCACCCATTGTCACCCCGCCCGAGGACGCCGGGGGCATGGAGTAGATCGTATGCCCGCGATAAGAGATCTCGATGGGGGCCCGCCAGATGGCCCGATAAGCACCGAGATCCTCGCGGGTGATCAGCCCGCCGCCGCGCACCATCTCGGCGACGATGAGGTCGGCCACGCGGCCGCGATAGAACCCCGCTGCTCCACTGTCACGAACCGCCTCGAGAGTCGCGCCGAGCTCCGGCTGCCTGAAGGTGGAGCCGGCCGCGGGCGGCCGGTCGTTCGGCAGGAAGGTCGTGCGAGAGGCTGGGAAGAGGACCAGGCGCGCGCTGTCCTCTCCGATCGACAGGCTGCGATACTCGTCGATGATGAATCCTTCATGCGCCAGTCGGATTGCCGGCTCGATCACGGCGGAAAGGGGAAGCCGCCCATATCTCTTGTGTGCCTCAGTCAGGCCGGCGACCGCGCCGGGCACCCCAGAGGCCAGATGGCCGGTCACACTCGCCTCGGGGTCGGCGGAGAGATACATGTCGCGGGAGGCACCAGATGGTGCCGTCTCACGGTAGTCGAGCGTGTGCACTTCGCCGTTTGCGAGCCGAATGACCATGAATCCACCCCCGCCGATGTTTCCGGCCTCGGGGTGGACCACCGCCAGGGCAAAGCCAACTGCCACCGCGGCGTCCACCGCATTGCCGCCCTGCCGCAGAATGTCCCGGCCGACGTTGCTGGCCACGGGGCTCCCTGCCACCACCATGGCTTTGGACGCCTCGATGACCCGTGCCTTGCCGGCGAAGGGCCAGGTAGGGGCAAGACCTGCGATCGGGACGGGGCCCGGGCCTTCAGAGCGCCGGGCGCAGCCGGGCGACAAGAGGATCAGAACCAGCGACGCGCCGGCGGCAGGTATGCGCACAGAAGCTCCGTGAAAAAATTGGAAGGTAGTGCGGAGTTGCCTCGAACCTCGCACTTCTCCTAATTTAGCCGGAGGCTGACGCTTGGATACTCCTATCCTCTGCTTGCGTGGCTGACGACTTCCATGACATGCGCCTGACCGAACGGCGCAACCCCCGAAGCTCCACCATCGATACTGCTTCCGCCCTCGAGATCGTCGATCTCATCGGCGCCGAGGACGCGGGTGTGCCCGCCGCGGTAGCCAAGGCCCGGGTCGAGATCGCGCGCGCCATCGAGCTGGTTGAGGCAGCCTTCCGGGCAGGAGGCCGGCTGATCTACGCGGGGGCGGGAACCAGCGGCCGGCTCGGGGTCCTCGATGCGGCCGAGTGCCCGCCCACGTTCGGAACGCCGCCGGAGATGGTCGTCGGCGTGATCGCAGGCGGCGCACCGGCCCTGGTGCGCTCGGTTGAGGGGGCGGAGGATGACGTCGAGTCCGTAATCCGGGAGCTGGACGCCCTCCGCGTTGGGCACAAAGACGTGGTGCTCGGGATTGCCGCCAGCGGAACGACGCCGTACGTGGGGGCGGCACTCGCCCGGGCCCATGCGTTAGGGGCCCGGACAGCATTCCTGTCCTGCTCCGAGCCACCCGAGCGGCTGCGGGATAGCTGCGACGTCTGTATCACGGTGCTCGTCGGTCCCGAGATCGTCACCGGATCCACTCGAATGAAGGCAGGAACTGCCACCAAGCTGGTCCTCAACACCATCACCACGGGGGCGATGATTCGGCTGGGTAAGACCTACGGCAACCTGATGGTGGATCTCAGGGCCTGGAACGACAAACTGGTCGATCGCAGCCAGCGGATCGTGATGGAAGCCGCGGGGCTGGACCGCCACGCCGCGCAAAAAGTCATCGAGGCCGCAGATGGCAGCGTGAAGACGGCCATCGTGATGGCGCGCCGCAGTGTGCAGAAGCGTGAAGCGGAGCGGCTGCTGGTCGAGCACGCCGGACGGCTCCGGGCAATCGTCGGGGATCCTCCACCGGTGCGGACGAAATGACCGAACGCCCCACACTCGCAGTCGGCCTCATGTCGGGAACCTCCCTCGACGGCGTCGATGCCGCCCTGGTCCGGCTCGAGGGCCCCACCCACGCGACCCTGCTCGATTTCGTGACCCGTCCCTACGCAGACGAGGAACGAGCCGAGATCCGCCAGGCGTTCAACGGCTCCACCGCTCCTGCCCTCGCACGGCTGCATGTCCGGGTGGCGGAATGGGCCGCGGAGGCGGTGCAGGCGGTGCTGGTGCAGGGCAAGGTGCCGGCTTCCGATCTCTCCCTGATCGCCTTTCCCGGACAGACGATCTGGCATGAGCCACCGCTGGTGTCCTGGCAGCTGGGCGAGCCCGCGGTGCTGGCTGAGCGGTTCGGCGTGAGCGTGGTGAGCGGCTTTCGAGCGCGCGATGTGGCGGCGGGGGGGCAGGGCGCTCCGCTGGTGCCCATGGCCGACGTCCTCCTGTTCGCGTCCACCGATTCCCCACGAGTGCTGCTCAACCTGGGCGGGATGGCCAACCTCACCTATGTGAAGCGACGAGCGCAGGAGGAAGGTGTGCTCGCCTTCGATACCGGGCCGGGCGTGGCCGTGGTCGATGCGGTGGCACGCATGGTAGATCAGCGACGCTCGTTTGACCGCGACGGCAAGATCGCCGCCCAGGGAACCGTGCACGAGGACGTCCTCGCCACTCTGCTGGGGGACTCGTTCTTCGCCGCCCCGCCGCCCAAGAGCACCGGACGTGAACGGTTCGGCGACCAGTACGCCCGCGAGCTGCACCAGCAGGCGCCGGGCCCCGACGGTGTGGCCACCGCGGTGGAGCTGACGGCTCGCACAGTGGCCGACGCGGTTGCCCGGTGGACACCACCAGGCGTCGAGGTCGTGGCCTCGGGCGGGGGCTGTCATCATCCGGGTCTCATGGCGTCGCTGGGTCGACACCTTGCAGGGCAGGGCAATCATCCGCTCCGGCGCTTCGATGACCTGTTCTTTCCAGGCGATGCGAAGGAGGCGGTGGCCTTCGCCTTGCTGGGATACCTCACGCTGCACGGCCAGCCGGGCAACGTTCCCGCAGCCACCGGCGCCGGAGGATCACGGGTGCTCGGCTCCGTCACCCCTCCATGACCTTCGGAATTCCGGCGTCGGTCAACCCGGCCAGGCTGATTATGCCCGCGCTGCGGTCGGATGCGTTGAGCGGCTTTGCCCATGAGGCGGGACGCATCGCCGATACCCTCGAGATAGGCGTGGGGGGCTACATCATCTTCGGGGGCTCGGCGGAAAGCGTCCGCCGTCTGACCGCGGATCTCTTTCGGC
>JBKJZM010000088.1:0-3385 GCA_046715295.1 Gemmatimonadales bacterium
AGCCAATAGCCAACAGCGTCTACCCCAGATGCAGCAGACTCGCCGCCCCGTGACAGCTCGACACCGTGCCGACCAACACGTTCACCGGCGACCGCTCCTCGCCGGCGTTCGCAACCATCGCATCCCCGGCCAGCACGGCGCTCACATCGAACATCCCGACCCCGAACACCCGGTGCTCGCAGAGGAAAAGCACCGGGCCGGCGGTTGGGTGGGCGTCGCCCAACCTGCGGGCCAGTCCCTCCATGGCATCCGCCATCTCCCAGGTCCGAGGCGCCCGGATCACGGGACAGACGGCCGGCTCGATGCAGTGGGTGGGGCAGGTCCAGTCGGCAAAGGAGATGTAGCGGGTGCCATCCGGGGCACTCGCGTCGTAGGGCGTGCCCGGTCCAACAGGGACCGGTCGCGTTTCTATCAGCCGGCCGGGCCACCGCTCACGGGCGCGGCGGACGAGCCACTGATACATGAGGTGCGGCATCAGCGGAGATGGGACGATGGCATCAGGAGGTGCGCCCGGCAGGGGTGGCGCCACGCTGCCAAGGTAGGCATCGAAGAAGTCACCCCACTCGCGGGTCACGAGTTGGCGGGTGTCGTCTTCTCCCAGCTCGCGAGCGACCTGGCAGGCCGGGTCACTGTCCACAATCAGCAGCCTGCGGTAGGCCGCCCTGCCGCGGGCCCGGGCCCGCTCTAGCTGCCCGGCGTAGAAGCTACCGTAGCAGCCTCCGCCGACGATCACGACATCGCGGAAGCGAACGCTATCGGGTGAGTCGTCCACCGTCGACAACCAGAACCTCGCCGGTCACAAAGTCTCCGCCCTCCAGAAGGTAAAGCAGAGCGGACACGACATCGGATGGGCTGCCGAGACGCTGGAGCGGGGTGGCTCGCGCCAGCCGGTCCCGCTCTTCGGCGTCGTACTCGTCGGGCACCAGGACGGCCCCGGGCGCGATCGCGTTGACGGTGACGCTGGGGGCCAGGCTCCGGGCCAGCACCTTGGTGAGCATCACGACGCCGGCCTTACTGACGGAATGGGCGGCAAACCCCGGCCAGGGTTCGAGGCCGGCAAGGTCCGCGAGGTTCACTACCTTCCCACCCGCAGCGCGGAGCGCAGGGGCAGCTCCCTGGGTGCAGAAGAAGACCGCCCGAAGGTTCAGGTCGAGAACGGCATCCCACTGCTCCGGCGTGGTCTTCTCGAAGTCGAGCCGGTGCATCACGGCCGCGGAATTGATCAGCACGTCCAGCCGGCCGAACTCGGCCACCACGCGCGCCGGCAGGGCCCGCGCGGCGTGGGCATCGGTCAGGTCGGCCCCGAAACAAACGGCTCGTCCGCCGGCCGCGACGATCTCCTCCCTCAACTCGTTGGCACCGGCATTGGACGCATGGTGGTGGATGGCCAGCGCCATTCCCCTGTGGGCCAGCGCTCGGGCCATCGCACGGCCGAGCCGCCGCCCGGCGCCGGTGACCAGAGCCACGCGGCCCCGGAGCTCCATCAGAGCCGTCCGGCGGAGACCGGAGAGATCGGGAGAACCTGGCCGGTGGTCGTGGCGTCCGAAGTGGCGAGGGACATCACCCCATCGGTGATCTCCTGCATCTCGACGTACTGTGCGTCGCCGTCTCCCACCGCCGCCAGGTTATCGACCGTCCGCACCATGGCCGGGGCCACGGCGTTGACCCGGACATGGCGGTCCTGCAGCTCGAGCGCCAGGCTGCGGGTGAATCCTGCGACGGCGGCTTTGGCGGCGGAGTACACCGCCATCGGACTCTGCGGATTGAAGTAGGCGATCGAGGAAAAGTTGATGATGCACCCGCGGGTGCGGGTCAGCGCTTCGATGGCAGCCTGGGACACGAGCACCGCGGTCTTGAGGTTGATCGCGATCTCGCGGTCCAGCGCCTCAACGGTGATATCGCCGATGGGACCGAAGGTGGTCAGCCCTCCGGCCACGTTGACCACCACATCCAGGCGGCCGAAATGTTTGAGTGCGATCTCCACCGCGAGGGCCGCGATATCCGGCTCGGTCAGGTCCCCGCCACAGGGCCTCGCGTCTACACCCTGGGTGGCAAACTCGCGAACCCGCTCGGCGACGCCAACGGCGTTCAGATCGCAGGCGACGATCTTGGCTCCGGCCTTGCCAAACGCGAGCGCGACGGCGTTCCCGATCTGGCCCGCCCGGCCCACCCCGGTCACCAGCACAACCTTGCCGCGGAAATCGAATCGGGGGGCGGTCATTCAGATGCCAGGCTTTCGAGGATGATGGCGGCGCCGGGGGCGCCGGCCTGAGCGTAGAGCACGGTACCGTCGCGGTCGATCAGACAGACCGAACGCGCGAGCCCGGGCACGATCGACCTGAGCGAGCCGTACGCGGCGCTGATCGCGCGGTCGGGGTCGGACAGCAACGGAAACGGCAGCCCCAGCTTCTCGGCGTACGCCTTATGTCGCTCGGCCACGGCGGGGTTCACGCCGAAGGGCCGGATGTTGTGGTCGGTGTAGGTCTGAATCTCATCGCGCACGGCGGAGAGTTGGCGGTTTCAGCCAGGTGTATTGTTACCGGGATAAAACACCAGCAGCACCCGGGACTCATCCAGCAGCCGGCGCAGATGGTATGTTCGCCCGTCCGATCCGGCGGCGGTGAAATCCGGCGCCGTGCTGCCGGGCTGGATAAGACTCATGATACTGCCCGGGTGAGGGAGCGAGCCCGGAATTCGTCCAGGCGGTCGAGCCACTCGGCGGGGACCGTCTGCGACCCGATGGTGCCGTGGGACACGCCCGGCTCCGGGTCACCGTGCCAATCGCTGCCGCCGGTCCGAAGCAGGCCCAGCTTGAGCGCGATATCGGTGAGCCGGGCGCGCAGATCGGGATCGTGACTGGGGTGACGAGTTTCCACGGCGTCCAGGCCCTCGCCTTTGAGCCGCTCGATCAAGACCCGGGTACCCCGTTCCTTCAGGTGTGCCACGGATACCAGGCCGCCGGCCTGGTGGACGAGGTCCGCAACGGCACGGAACGCGGGCAGCGTTTTCTCGATGAAAGCTGGGCGGCCCCGACCCAGGAAGCGATCGAACGCGTCGTTCAGGTCGATCGCGCTGCCGTGCCGCACGATGGCCCGCGCGACGTGCGGTCGTCCGACGGCGCCACCGGCGGCTTCATGCAGCACGTGGTCGAATGTGATGGCCACTCCGAGTCGCTGAAGCTGCTCCACCATGGCCCGTCCCCGGCGCACCCGGTCCGCGCGGCAGCGTTCGAGGAACGCGTCGAGTGCCTCCGAATCGAAGGGGAGAAAGTACCCCAACACGTGCATCTCGCCCCAGGGCGCCGCCGCCGAGAACTCGCACCCGCCGATCACCCGAACGCCGAAGCGCTCGCCGGCGGCGAGCGCTTCGGGTATGCCGCCCAGGG
>JBKJZM010000089.1:0-2561 GCA_046715295.1 Gemmatimonadales bacterium
GGGAAACCGGAGCGGTGATCCTCGAGCAGCTGAAGGCCATCGGCAGCTCGGCCGACTGGTCCCGCACCTACTTTACCCTGGAGGAAGGCCTCTCGCGCGCCGTACGGGAGACGTTTGTACGCCTGTATGAGAAGGGGCTGGTCTACCGCGGGCACTACATCATCAACTGGTGTCCCCGCTGCCTGACCGCGCTCTCGAACGAGGAAGTGGATAAAGAGGAAGTATCCGGGCGGATCTGGCATCTACGGTACCCCCTCGCCGACGGCAGCGGTCACCTCACCATCGCCACTACCCGTCCCGAAACCATGCTGGGGGACACGGCCGTGGCGGTGCATCCGGACGACGAACGGTACCGCCATCTGGTGGGCCGCGAGCTGCTGCTGCCGGCAGTGGGCCGGACGATCCCCGTGGTGGCGGACGACGCCGTGGATCCCGAATTCGGCTCGGGAGCGGTGAAGGTCACTCCGGCGCACGACCCGCTCGACTTCGAGATCGGCCAGCGGCATCGGCTCCCAACCATCGACGTCATGACGCCCGAGGCGCGCATCAGCCTGGCGGCGCCGGAACGCTTTCAGGGACTGGACCGCTATGAGGCGCGGCGCCAGGTGCTGGCGGAACTGGAAGGATCCGGCCTGGTGGAGCGGGTCGAGGACCACCCTCATGCCGTAGGTCACTGCTACCGGTGTGCCACGGTGATCGAGCCGCGGCTATCGGACCAGTGGTTCGTGCGGATGGAGCCGCTGGCGCGGCCCGCGCTGGCGGCCTATCGGGATGGGACGCTTCGTTTCGTGCCGGAGCGCCGGGGCGAAGATTATAGCAGCTGGCTGGAAGGCATTCGTGACTGGTGTATCTCCCGGCAGCTATGGTGGGGACACCGGATTCCGGTCTGGTACTGCGACGCCGACGGCTGCGGGATGACTAGTGTGAGCCGGACCGATCTCACCGTCTGCCCTGGCTGCGGGGGTCCGGCACGTCAGGACGATGACGTGCTGGACACCTGGTTCTCATCCTGGCTGGTGCCGTTCTCCAGCCTGGGGTGGCCGGAGCAGACGCGGGACCTCGCGACGTACTACCCGGGCCACACTCTGGTCTCGTCGCCCGACATCCTGTTCTTCTGGGTGGCGCGGATGATCATGTCCGGCCTCCACTTCATGGGAAGAGTGCCGTACACCCGGATCTACCTGCACGGGGTGGTGCGCGACACGCAGCACCGCAAAATGTCGAAGTCGCTGGGGAACGGAATCGACCCACTCGAGGTCGTGGAGCGCTATGGGGCCGATGCCCTGCGATACTCGCTGATCTCGGGGATGTCGGTGGGAACCGACGTCATCCTCGATCCCGGGGACCTCGAATCCACTTTCGCTCCGGCACGCAATTTTGCCAACAAGCTGTGGAATGCCGGACGCTTCGTTCTGTCGAATCTCGAGGGATCCACCCGGCCGCTGGCCGGGTCTCACGCCGCTGTGGTGCGCCGCGAGGAGCTCACCCTGGCCGACCGGTGGATCATCGCCCGCTGCGACGCAACGGTCGAGGAGGCTACCGACGCCTACGAGCGTTTCAGGCTCAACGAGGCGGCAGGCGCCGTGTATCGGTTCATCTGGAGCGATCTCGCCGATTGGTACATCGAGCAAGCGAAGCCCCGGTTGTACGGCGATCAGTCCGGCGGTGACGTTGCCCGGGCCGTGGCAGCGCAGACGTTCGACGTGGCGCTGCGTCTCTTGCACCCGGTGATGCCGTTTATCACCGAAGCGCTGTGGCGGCGCTTTCCCGGTCGGCCGGACACGGCCTCGATCTCGGTGGCTCCCTGGCCTCGGCCCGACCGGCGGGCACAGGATGCCGACGCGCTGCGCGACTTCGGCCTGGTGCAGGAGCTCATCGGCGCCATTCGCGGCATCCGAGCGGAGTATGGCGTACAACCGGGCCAGGTGGTGCGCGCCGTGGTCAGCGGAAGTAACGGGGTCACGACGGCCGCGCTGGAACAGGAGCGCGCAGCCATCGTCCGCCTAGCCAAGCTCTCGGCGCTCGCCTTTGCCCAAAATCACGAGCGCGTGGGCGGACACGCCGTGCTCTCCGACCGAACCACCGTGTTCGTGCCGCTGGGCGATGCCATCGACGTCGGGCGTGAATGCAGCCGCCTGGGCACCGAGGTCGACCGGCTCCTGCGCCTGGTGGAGTCACAGCAGAAGAAGCTGGAGAACGAGCAGTTCGTGTCCCGGGCCCCGTCGGAGGTGGTGGACCGGGAGCGCCAGAAGCTCACGACCTGGAAGGAGCAGCGCGACGTGCTGGTCAAGAAGCGGGAGCTACTGGGGTGCGGGTGAGGGGGGGCAGCGGGGCAGCGGGGCAGCGGGGCCGCATGAGCCTCACACTCAAGGCTACCCACTGGCGCGCTTTTACTGCCCTGCTGCCCATCTGCCCCGCTGCCCTGCTGGCCTGTGCCCGTATCGAGCCGCCGCCGGGAGGACCGCCGGATGCCGCACCGCCCAGGCTCATCGCCGCCCGCCCGGACTCATTTGCACGGCTCACGGCCTTCAAGGGCAGTGCGGAGTTTCAGTTCGACGAGG